>NZ_JAAVTF010000005.1:0-136252 GCF_012102665.1 Haematospirillum sp. 15-248
AGCCAAGAAGGCCACGGCGAAGAAGGCGACGACAGCCCGCAAGGCTGTAGCCAAGAAGGCCACGGCGAAGAAGGCGACGACAGCCCGCAAGGCTGTAGCCAAGAAGGCCACGGCGAAGAAGGCGACGACAGCCCGCAAGGCTGTAGCCAAGAAGGCCACGGCGAAGAAGGCGACGGCGAAGAAGGCGACGGCGAAGAAGGCGACGGCGAAGAAGGCGACGGCGAAGCGTTCGCTGCTGTCGGCTCGCTCGGTGCGCAAGACATCAGCCAAGAAGCGTCCGTCAATGGCCGCTAAGGCGAAAACCCCGGCGAAGAGGGCTGCCCGTTCGGGACGTACCTCGGCCAAGCGGGCTGGCTCTTCAGCCAAGTCCGGGAAGAAAGCGTCTGCGAAAGGCCCGGGGGCGTCCGGAGCACTTGCAGCGTCTTTCTTCCCGGGGCTGACAGCTCAGTCGGCATCGGCTCCGCTGCGTGCGGTGTCCTCGGCCCTGTTACGTTCTTTCTCCCCTGCCGCCACCAAGGATGGCAGGGGGGGAGTCCGGCAGCGTCTTGCCGGACTGTCCAAGGATGGAGCAGGGCATCTGGATGCTGTTCTTGAGGCTGGCACAGCCTTGGTGAGTGGGTGGCGCGAGATGACCAACAATGTGTTGGGAGCGACCAGGACATCCTTTGAAAGGGGCCTTAGTCACTCCCGTCGCATGGTTGGTGCGAAAAGCCTTCAGGAGGCTATGACAATCCAGAGCAGCTGGCTCCGTCATGGTCTTGATCATGCCTTGTCTGAAGGGGGGCGGGTGTCCAGTATGTCTGTGAAACTTCTGGGAGAGGCTGTGCGTCCGCTGGTGGGGCGTGCGGTCATTCCGGGGCGGTCATAGTTCTTCTGATGCATCTTGGTTCCCTGTAAGCGGGATTTGGTCTATCGGTACAAGATCTGGTTGCCATTTCCCGGTTGTATGGTGGTTGTATCTGTAGTGTCGTTCCATTTCAGGGAGCCCCGGCGGAATCGCCGGGGCTCCTTGTCATTTGCAAGCAATTTCGTTTGCCATCAACAGGATCGTTGTTTTATCCTCACGGGGTTGTGACATGGGGTATCCCTCTATGAAAGCGGTTGGAAAAGCGACCAGGATCAAGGAATACGCGCTGTTTCGCTTCCTCCTGGTGCTGATGGCCCTCCCCCTCCCCAACGCTTGCCCAGGGGCCTATAGTGGAGGTGTCAAAGGCGTCCACAGTACGCGGGGCGTTTGCGATTGGTGCCGTCTGGCCTAGAATCGTGGCACGAGCTTTGAGGGTCGTAACGGAAATAGGTCAATGGGACTGCCATGAGTGAGTATGGTCACGATGAAGATCGCGACAGCGGCACGGGGCTGGCTATCAAGGTCAAGCCGCGGGTTCGCAAGCCGCCGATGTACAGGGTGTTGATGCTGAATGACGACTATACCCCGATGGAGTTTGTCATTCACGTTCTGGAACGGTTCTTCAACAAGGGCCGGGATGAGGCGACAGAGATCATGTTGAGTGTGCATCACCGGGGTGTAGGGGTTTGTGGCGTGTATACCCACGAGATTGCCGAGACCAAGGTTGCCTTGGTCATGGATCTTGCCAGGCAGCACCAGCACCCGTTGCAGTGCACTCTGGAGAAAGACTGAGTGGTCCGGGGTCTTTTTCTTCCTATCCAGACAGATGTGCTGTCCGGGCGTGTGGCATACAGGATAAGGGGTACGGTCGATGCTGTCCCGCAATCTTGAGAAGACTCTTCACAAGGCACTTGCTTTCGCAGGTGAGCGCCACCACGAGTATGTCACGCTGGAGCACCTGCTGCTGGCTCTGTGCGAAGATACCGATGCCATGGCCGTTATGCGGGCCTGTGGCGTGGATCTGGATCGCCTGGCCGGTGATGTGCGTGCCTTTGTCGACGGGGAACTGGGCGGGCTTGTCGCCTCCCATCCCGGCGAGCCAACACCGACCACAGGGTTCCAGCGCGTTGTGCAGCGCGCCGCCATCCACGTTCAGTCATCCGGTCGCGAGGAAGTAACAGGGGCCAACATTCTGGTGGCCCTTTTCTCCGAGCGGGAGAGTCATGCGGTCTATTTCCTCAGGCAGCATGATATGACCCGGCTTGATGCTGTGAATTACATTTCGCATGGCATAGCCAAACAGCCCGGTCTGTCTGAAACCCGTACCGTGCATGGCGCCGACGACAGTGCGGCCGAGGAGGACGTGGTGAAAAAGGGTCACGAAGCGCTCGAGGCATACTGCGTCAATCTCAACCGTCGTGCTGCAGAGGGGAAAATCGATCCCCTGATCGGTCGTGAGGCCGAAGTGGAAAGAACCATACAGGTCCTGTGCCGACGCTCCAAGAACAACCCCCTGTACGTCGGGGATCCCGGTGTCGGGAAAACCGCCATTGCCGAAGGGTTGGCCCGGCGGATCGTGACCGGTGATGTGCCTGAAGTTTTGCGTCCTTCTGTGATATTTGCCCTGGACATGGGGGCGCTGCTGGCTGGAACCCGTTACCGGGGTGACTTTGAGGAACGCTTGAAGCAGGTCATGAAGGAACTGGAAAGCCTTCCGGATGCGGTTTTGTTTATTGACGAGATCCATACCGTGATTGGGGCGGGCGCAACTTCGGGCGGGTCTCTGGATGCTTCCAACCTGCTCAAGCCGGCTTTGGCCTCCGGCGCGATCCGTTGTATTGGGTCGACCACCTACAAGGAATTTCGCAGCCACTTTGAGAAAGACCGTGCCTTGGTGCGCCGGTTCCAGAAGATCGATGTGGCAGAGCCCAGTGTCGAAGATGCCATCAAGATTTTGCATGGTTTGAAGCCGTATTACGAAAAGCATCACAATGTGCGCTATACGGCCGAGGCCATTCGGGCGGCGGTTGAGCTGTCGTCCAAGTTTATCGGTGATCGCAAGTTGCCCGACAAGGCCATCGATGTGATCGACGAGGTTGGGGCGGCCCGGATGCTGCTTCCGGAAAGCCGGCGGCGCAAGACCGTGACCCTGCGTGATGTCGAAGAGATTGTCGCCAAGATTGCCCGGATCCCACCCAAGTCGGTTTCCACCGATGACCGTGAGGCCTTGCGCAATCTGGAACGTGACCTGAAGACCATGGTGTTTGGTCAGGATAATGCCATCGAGGCCCTGTCCAGTGCCATCAAGCTGGCGCGGGCTGGCCTGCGCGATGCGGAAAAGCCGATTGGGAACTACCTTTTTGCCGGACCAACGGGTGTTGGTAAAACAGAGGTTGCCAAGCAGCTGTCCCGCTCTCTGGGGATCGAGCTTTTACGGTTCGATATGTCGGAGTACATGGAGCGTCACTCTGTGTCCCGCCTTATCGGTGCACCTCCGGGGTATGTTGGTTTTGACCAGGGTGGCCTGCTGACGGATGGTGTCGACCAGCATCCGCACTGTGTACTGCTGCTTGATGAAATTGAAAAAGCGCATCCGGACCTGTTCAACATTCTTTTACAGGTTATGGACCATGGAAAGTTGACAGATCATAACGGGAAGACAGTGGATTTCCGTAATGTGATCCTGATCATGACAACCAACGCCGGGGCCCAAGACTTGGCAAAGAACGCCATTGGTTTTATGCGCGACAGTCGGGAAGGGGATGACAAGGAAGCGATTGAGCGTCTGTTTACGCCCGAGTTCCGCAATCGTCTGGACGCAACCATCTCGTTTGGTTCCCTGCCGATGGAGGTAGTGGAAAAAGTGGTCGACAAGTTTGTCATGGAACTGGAAAGTCAGCTTGGCGAGCGTGATGTGACGATTGAGTTGACCACAGAAGCTAGGCAGTGGTTGGCCAGCCGAGGTTATGACCGCCGGATGGGTGCACGTCCACTGGGGCGGGTGATCCAGGAATTCATCAAGCGTCCTCTTGCCGAAGAGCTTCTGTTTGGTCGTCTCGCCCATGGTGGGTCAGTGGTTGTTAGCATACGTGACGATATACCGGCCTTCGATATCTCTTCGTCTACGCGCAAGGGGGGCCCGGCTTCGGATACAACGCGGGAACCTGCCTTGGCCTGATAATACTTATTTCCTATAGATCAAGAAAAGGGCGGCATAGGCCGCCCTTTCCGTTCCAAACGTAAAACGCCCGATCAGAACGCCAGGGAGAGCCCGGTTGCGGCGACCCAGCCGCTGTTCTTGTCGATCGCGGCGGTAGAGCCTTTTTTCTCAAACTTGACGTGGCCGACACCGCCAACCAGCATCACGCCCGGGCCCATCTTGTATTCCGAGGTCAGTTGAACAGTGCGTGTGTTGCTGACATCATTGGAACCCTCACCGCTATCGTTCCGTGTATCGGCATATGCAACAGCGACGCCGTACGGGCCGTTGTTATAGCCAACGCCGGCTTCCCAGGATGTTGCGTGCACGTTGTCTTTTGTCTTGTCGGCTTTTTTGCCTTCAATCAGACGGTATCCACCACCGACGATAACGCCGGAATATGACATCTGCAGACCGGCCTGGTATTCGTTATGGCTGTCAACGGCATCGTTATCAGCGGTAGCCCAGCCAATATCAGCTTTTACATCAAGCCCGCCGAAGTTGTCTTCATACCCAATGCCGGCGCCATACATTTCCATGGTGTTGGTGCCGTTCGGCTGGGTCGGGTTGTGCTTCAGCTTCTTCCCTGCGGCATCCTTTTCTGTTCCATCCGGAACGTATGATGCACCGAATGTAAAGCCGACAACAGAGGGAGAGACGTAGCTGATAGATTCGTTGTCGCTATGGCTGTTGACAAGGGTAGCCTTGCCCCCGCTTACGGATTCGGGCTTCAGAACCCATACGCCGGTAGCCAAGTCACCATCGGCCAAGCCTGCACCAAACAGGCGGCCTCCCATGTGCGGAGAACGATTGGCAATCATGGCCAAGGCCAAGTCGCCGGTTCCAGCTACAACGGTACCGAACGAACCGCCGAGCGAGATGCTGTAGTTGTCAACCGACTTCTGGCCTTCATCGGTACCACTGGCTTCCAGCTCGTACTTCACCGATACAGTCAGGCCATTATCCAGTGTGGTTGCAGCCTTGAAGTGGAGTTCGTTGTCGCCCTTGACGTCAACCGCAGATACTTCCCCGCCTTTTCCGGCATCACGCAGGGCCTTTTTGTATTCACTTTGCTGGGATGCGTACCCGGCAAAAACAGACCCGAAACCGCCGACAGACAGCTTCAGGGGTTCAGCAGCTGATGCAGCGCCAGTCAAGGTCATGGCGGCAACAAGGGCGCTGGTTCCGATAAGGAGCTTTTTCATGCTCTTCTGATGTCCCTATTTGCAAAAGTGTGACTCAAACCTGCTTTGTTGCGGATGCCCTGTTTCTTTGCGAGCATGCAACGCGACAATATTAAGGAATATGAGGATCTAGAAGGTCAACTGCTGATACGCAGCCCAAAAGGCAAATCAAGGGCAATGTGTCTTTTTTATGCATGCATGTGATAAAAAAGACACGACGTTGTTAGCCTTAAACGGGAAACATCAATATCTCGATGCTATTTCCACGCAGTGTAGATTTAAATAAGACCGTCGGATTTAAAAGAGCTGTATCCGGTTCGGGCGATGATGACGTGATCGTGTAGAATAACACCCAGTGGACGTGCAGCGTCCCTGATTTGGCGGGTGATGTCGATATCAGCCTTTGATGGCTGGGGATCACCGCTGGGGTGGTTGTGCACCATGATCAAGGCGCTGGCGCCCAGTTCCAAGGCGCGGCGTATGACCTCTCTTGGATAAACGGGGGTATGGTCAATGGTTCCCTTTTGCATGACCTCTTCCACGATCAGGCGATTCTTGCGGTCCAGGAACAAAACGCGGAAGCACTCCGTTTCACGATGGGCCATGGTCGCGTGGCAATAGTCCAGTACACGGTCCCATGATGCCAGAACCGGCTTGTCGAGAACTTCTTCTCTCAGCATCCAGGTTGCTGCTGCTGCTGCTGTTTTCAAGGCCACTGCACCGGACTCACCGACCAAGGCAACCAGTTGGTCCGGCTCTGCGGACAGAACGCCGCCAACACTGCCAAAGCGCGCCAGAAGCCCCTTGGCCAGAGGTTTGACATCCCGGCGCGGAATTCCCAGAAACAGAAGCAGTTCCAGATACTCGTAGTCCTTTAATGAGTCCGGGCTTTCAGCACGTGCGCTGGCCAGAAAGCGTTCTTTCAGCCGCTGCCGGTGGCCACTGTACTCGTTGGTCAGGGGAGGGAGTGTGTCGGACATGATCTCAGGAATAGGGCGGACAATGCCATCCCTGTGGGGACACGGTGAAAATTTCGCAACCATCGACCGTAATGCCGATGGTGTGCTCAAACTGCGCGGACAGCGAACGATCCCGGGTTACCGCCGTCCATCCGTCGGGCAAGACTTTGGTTGGGGCTTTGCCCGCGTTGATCATGGGTTCTATGGTGAAGATCATGCCGGCTTCCAGCACCATACCGGTTCCGGGTTGGCCGTAATGCAACACGCTGGGGGCTGTGTGGAACTGTGTGCCGACACCGTGCCCACAGAAATCGGTGACGACCGAGAATCCATTCTCGTGCGCCCATGTTTCAATTGCGTGCCCGATATCACCCAGTGTGGCACCGGGACGGACAACATCGATGCCACGCATCAGGCATTCATAGGTCGTCTCGACCAGTTTCCTTGCTTTGACCGATGGTTTGCCCACGTAATACATGCGGCTGCTGTCACCGTACCAGCCGTCCACAATCGGCGTGACATCAATATTGATGATGTCGCCGTTGGCCAGTTTCTTCTTTTCGTCCGGGATACCGTGGCAGACAACATGATTGACCGATGTGCAGACCGAGCGTGGAAATCCCCGGTATCCAAAAGGCCCGTTTTTCAGTCCCCGTTCCTGTGTCCAGGCAACCACCAGGTCATCAATGTCAGCTGTTGAAATGCCGGGCTGTATGAAGGGGGTCAGGTAATCCAGAAGAGCGGCCGCTGTTTGGCCGGCCTTGCGCATGGCGGCAAAGCCATTGGCATCATGCAGGATAACGGTGTTTTCAGAGCGGCGGGACGGTGACATGCAGGTGTTCCTGGCAGTGATAGGTTACAGCGCAACGGGCAAGGGGGTCGCCAGATGGATGGCCGACGGCGTCATGGTGCAGGTGTGGCACAAGACCTCAACGCCGGCTGCCGTGGCCTGTTGCAGGGCGGCAGCGTAGTGCGGGTCGATGTCATCGGCAATGGAAAAGCGGACCAGGCCATCGTGTTCCCTTTGTACCACATAGAACATAACCGCACGATTTCCGGCCGCGACCATCGCGCTCAGTTCATCCAGATGCTTGGCCCCGCGTGCCGTGACGGCATCGGGGAACAGGGCTGTTTTCCCGCCTGTCCCTGTGTCGCGGAACAGGGTGACGTTCTTGACTTCAACGTAGCATGGTGGCTTGGCCGTACTTTCAAGCAAAATATCAATACGGCTGCTGCGCCCGTACTTTACTTCGCGGCGCAGGGTTTCGTACCCGGCCAGCTGAGGGATCTGTCCGGCCTGTATGGCTTCTGCGGCCAAGGCGTTGGGATGACTGGTGTTGACACCGACCAGGGAGCCATCCACCCGGATCATTTCCCATGTGTATTTGAGCTTGCGTGCCGGATTGTCGGCAGGGGACAGCCATACCTCAGACCCCGGGGTGCAGCATCCTGACATGGATCCTGAATTGGCTGTATGCGCCGTGACAACAGAGCCATCTGCCAGTGTGATATCGGCCATGAACCGCTTGTAACGCTTGATCAATGTGCCGCGAATGAGAGTGTGTCCAAAATGCATCGGCGCACACTATCCTTTCCCCGTGGTGTCGTCGAGTCCGCAGACGGTGGCCCCCAAGGCTTCGGCCAGGCTGTGAGTTGCTGTGCCGGGGCGCAGCGCCTTGGGCTGGGTGGCAGCCGGTGCCCATCCGGAAACCCAGACAATCTGGAATGTTGCGGTCAGGCGCCCGGTATCGTTTGCAAACATTCTTTCATACCGTTCCGCCGCACGCAGCAAGGTTTCCCGGCGGGAGAAGGTTTGGCGGCGTTCGGTCAGGATGTTGCTTTCTCCCATACCCTGCAGGTCTTTCATCAACTTCAGCGCTGAATCATACGTAACCGGGATTGTGTCGCAGTCAATCACGGGCAGGGCAAAGCCGGCACGTTGCATCAGCATGCCCATGTCGCGGATATCCACAAACGGGGAGATGCGTGGGGAGGCACCGCCTTCCACCTCGCTCTCGGCTTCCAGAAGGCATTGACGTAGCTCATGCAAGGTATGCCCCCCGAACAGGGCCGCCAGAAACAGTCCGTCGGGCTTCAGGGCCCGGCGTATCTGAACCAGGGTACCGGGCAGGTCATTGACCCAGTGCAGGGACAAGGATGACACGACCAGGTCCAGGCTGCTGTCGGCAAAGGGCAGGGCTTCCTCGTCGCATCCCAGAATATGGGCTTGTTGATGGCGTCCCCGTTCCAGCATGCCTTTGGCTGCATCTGTCGAGAAGACCTGCTGTGTTCCTGCACGCCGGGACAATGGTTGTGACAACATGCCGCCATGGCTTCCCAGATCAACGACGGTCGGGAAGGAGCGATTAACGTCATCCAGCCGTTCGATCAGCCGGTTCCCGACCTCTTCGAAGAGGAAGGAAAAATCATTCAGGGAACGTGCTGCCCGATTTTGGTGCTGGCGCAGGGCTTGCCGGTCAAAAATGACAGGGGTGGAGGTATGCATACCGGCAAGACCTTTCCTTGTGTCGGAACGAGAGTAACGGTTCTTTCTGCGAGCGGGGATAATGGTCCTGTTTTTTCCCGTCAACGGGGTGACCTGAAAAAGTGCTACAGGGACCGTATCGCACGATCGTATAGTCCACCTTGGATTGATTATGTTTCTGTGAAGAATGGCCATAAAGATCGATCGTTTTTTTTATCCTGTGCGCCTTGCCTTGGATACAGTCCTTCCTCCACGCTGTTTGCGCTGTGGTGTCGTGACAGGCACGGCTCATGGAGTGTGTGCCTCCTGTTTCGGAACAATCCGTTTCCTTGAGGCTGCAACCCAGTGTTCGCGCTGCGCCATGCCTCTCGAAAGTCCCGGACAAGGTGGGGAGCATGCCTGTGAACCAGACCATGACCGTATTCTGGACAGGGTGCGGGCAGCAACACTTTATGATGATGGAACCCGCTCCTTGATTCTGGCTTTCAAGCATGCTGACCGCACGGATATGGCACGTGGATTGGCGGCGTGGCTGGCACGTGTATCTGCTGATATGCTGCATGAAGCTGATGTGGTCATGCCGGTGCCATTACATCGCTGGCGCCTTCTTTGGCGGCGGTATAATCAGTCGGCTCTTCTGGCCCATGCCCTTGTCTCTTTTCAAACTCGTGCCCTCTATTGTCCGGTTTCGTTGCAGCGTGTGCGGGCAACGCAGACGCAGGGGCATTTTGATCGTATTCAGCGCCATGACAACGTTGCAGGGGCGTTTCATGTTGCTTTGCAGTATAGGGCTGGGCTTGCTGGCCGCAGGGTTTTGCTGGTCGATGATGTCATGACAACGGGTGCGACATTGCGTGCCTGTGCCTGTGCCTTGCGGGATGCCGGGGCTGGTCAGGTTGATGCCGTTGTTCTGGCCCGGGCTATGGGCCCGGGATTATAATGTTGCAGTGCGAGCGCTGTTGCGTGCCGGGCCGCTTGAATGCATACTGCTATCAGAGAGCCGGCTGCGTGTGTGTCCGGTGGTGTTTCAGGCGGAGTTTCGGCTCATGAGCGTGCATATCGAGATCTATACGTGGCCCCACTGCCCCTATTGTCACAGGGCAAAGGCTCTTCTCGATGCGAAGGGTGTTGCCTATACCGAGATTGACGTTCTGGACAACACGGCCAAGCGCACAGAGATGGAGCAGCGCTCGGGGCGTCGTACCGTTCCACAAATTTTTATTGGTGGTACGCACGTCGGTGGGTGTGATGACCTGCATGCTTTAGATGAAAAAGGTGGTCTTGACCCGATGCTGGCCCAAGCCAGCTAGATGTGTGGGGCGGTATAGCCGGGACGACCGCCCTAGTTTTCCATCAGGACCCTGATATGTGCTGCTGCTGACGAGGCCGTTGCGATCAGGTCGTACCCTCCCTCCAGAACAGAAACGATGCGTCCGCCGCACAGGCTGTCTGCAACACCCATCAGTTTGCGGGTTGCTTCGGCATAGTCCTTGACGGTCAGCTTCATATTGGCCAGCGGGTCGCGTCCGTGTGCATCAAACCCTGCCGAAATGAACAGGATATGCGGTCTGAA
This sequence comes from Haematospirillum sp. 15-248, assembly GCF_012102665.1. Classification (NCBI taxonomy): domain Bacteria; kingdom Pseudomonadati; phylum Pseudomonadota; class Alphaproteobacteria; order Rhodospirillales; family Novispirillaceae; genus Haematospirillum; species Haematospirillum sp. 15-248. The sequence goes on from NZ_JAAVTF010000005.1 coordinate 10,248, forward strand.
GTTTTTCAGGGCTGGTATGATGCGGTTATCCAGTGCTTCCATAAACACGGTTCCGTCTGATCCAGACGGCAGAGGACAGTTGACGATATTGTTGTGCGCCCCTGTTTCTTCTGCGCTTCCGGTGCCGGGATACAGGGGAAACTGGTGTGTGGATGCATAAAACGCATCAGGATCATTCCAGAAAATGTCTTGGGTTCCATTCCCGTGATGAACATCCCAGTCGATGACAGCCACTCTTCCAAGGCCGTGTATGCTCCGTGCTTGCATGGCCCCGACGGCGACATTGTTGAAAATGCAAAATCCCATGGGCTGGGTGCGAGTTGCGTGGTGGCCGGGCGGACGGACGGCAACAAAAGCATTGCGGGCCTGCCGTGCAACTACGGCATCAACGGCTGCACAGACGCCCCCTGCAGCACGCAGTGCAGCTTCACCACTTTTCGGTGACAGCGGTGTATCGCTGTCGATGGCATAATATCCCTGCTTGGGGATATGGCTCATAATGTCGTCGATATAAGACTGGGGGTGTACGCGGGTTAACTGCTCCAAGGTAGCGCGCGGGGCCTCTTCGCGGTGCAGCATAAAAAAATCCTCACTTTCGAGGATCTGGAGAACAGTGCGCAAGCGATCAGGATTTTCGGGGTGGTAACCGCCGGTTTCGTGCTCGAGACAATCATGATGCGATACCAAGAGGGTTGGCATCAACCACTCCATCCTGTAGCAGGTTTTGACAAGCAAGCCACCGGATTATCTATCGCAGGCTATGCTTCTTGTTATCAGTATAAGAGAGCGATGCGAAGCCTGCCATGCCGATTTTGTACCAGTGTCGGGTTATCGAATGCAGTGCTGGATTCGGCTATCATTTTGTGCGACGCACCATGAAGCGATCAATGTGGTCCGCCCCGTGTATTCGCTCCAGGGCGTTCTCTTGTTCCAGGAGGTGAATGTGGGCAATGGCCTCTCCCACAGCAAAGAGCAAGCCGTGTTCATCCAAGGGATGCCGGAAGAGAACGTTAAGAAGATCCGCGGCACTGCGTGGTGTGTCCTGACAGGCAGAAAGGCAGTCTTTAAGACGGTCTTTGTGGTGTTGCAGAATGGCGTCGATTCTTCGATGCAGACCACGGAACGGGAGTCCATGGCTGGGAAGAACCAAGGCTGTGTCCGGAACCAGATCCTTCAGGGTTTCCAAGCTATGCCGATATAAAGCCAAGGGATTGGCGTCTGGTTCATTGGGCCAGACACTGATATTTGGACTGATGCGGGGTAAGACCTGGTCTCCGGCAATCAGGATATTTTGTGTTGGGCAGTAAAGGCAGGCCATCTCCGGAGAATGACCCTGTCCGATGATAACATCCCACGCGTACGATCCGATCATGATCGTGTCGCCATGCCTGATGCGGTTAAAGCATTTGGGAACAGGTGAAACCCGCCGGGAGAGGGTATTACCCCGTTTTTCGACACGGTGAATTTTTTCCGGGTTCAATCCTGCCCGGTAATAAAAATCGGCTTGGTTCTCTGAAAAAGCCTCAGACCTGTCACAGGACAAGATAACCCCCATTGCCCATTCGGACAGTGTTGTTGTCAGAGGAGCATTGAAGCGTTGGCACAGCCAGCCGGCCAATCCCATATGGTCGGGATGGAAATGTGTACACAGCAGTTGCCGTATGGCTTTACCTGCCAGAGGTCCGTTCAGCAGTTCGTCCCAGATGGCTTGGGTTTCGTCTGTAGCAAGGCCCGTGTCCACGATGGTCAGGCCTGCATCCAGATCTTCCAGTATCCACAGGTTGATGTGATCAAGGGCGAAGGGCAGGGGCATCCGGACCCAGAGCAGACCATCTCCTACTTTTTGTACGTTTGACGGCGCTGGTGGCTCTGCCCAAGGATACTCCAGAGGGGATAACGCATGCATGACAAATTGTCCCTTTTTGCCTGTGGCTACCAGATAAAACCAGCCAAGGCAGCTGCTGGACGAACGCCATGGCGGGCGGCAAGGCGTGCCATGCGCAGGGGATCGGCAGGCTTCCCGTAGGCACCGCCGACTTCATCAGCATGAATGCCACCCGTTACCCATAGCCCGTCGATACCCGCCGCCGCCGCACCAGCCATGTCTGTTTCAAGGGAATCTCCGATTGTGCAGACGCCGGTTGAGGGAAACCCCATTTTCTCCAGACACAACCGATATACCGCAGGATCAGGCTTTCCTCTCCAGATAACCGTCCCCCCGTATTCCAGATAGATATCCGCCAAGGCACCCGCACACACGATGGTCTTTCCCTGTCGGATGACAATCCTGTCCGGGTTGGCGCATACCATCGGCAGTCCGGCTTGCACGCCTTTGGCCAGCATGGTCCGGTAGTCATCGGCACTGTCGTCCAAGCTGACCGGACCAGTATTCATGATGAATGTGGCGTGATCCAGGTCTGTCAGTACAACGCCGGTCTCTTCATAAATTGTCAGATCCCGTTCTGGCCCCAGATGAAAGCATGTATTTCCCAGTGCGGCAAAAGCGGGGTCCTTGCGGGTCAGAAGAGCATGATGCACAGCATCCCCTGATGACAGGATACCGTCATACAGATCACGGGGGATTCCCATGGTCTCCATCTGCGTTATCAGGGCAGAGGCACGTCGTGGTGCATTGGACAGCAACATCACACGTGCCCCCGTGGCCCGCAGTTGACGCAAGGTCTCGGCTGAATGGGGATACGCCGCGACACCGTCGTGAATCACGCCCCACAGATCCAGAATAAACACGTTCCACAGCCCGGCGGCGGCGCGCAGGCCGGGAAGTTGCAAGGGAATATACAGACCGGATGATGGTTCAGGTGTGTCAGGAATTGTGGTCGGCACCAATAGCCTCCGCAACAGAATGGAAACCTTCGCGCTTTGCCAGAAGAACAAGATCATCCCTGATCTGCTGAACCAGGGATGGCCCTTGGTAGACCAAGGCGGTGTACAGTTGTATGAGGGAAGCCCCGGCCTTTATTTTTTCCCAGGCATCAGCGCCACTGCCAATGCCGCCAACCCCTATCAGGGGAATGCTTCCCTTGGTCAGGTGGTACATGCGTCGCAGCAAGGCTGTTGATGCCGTGCGGAGAGGGCGACCGGACAACCCACCCGCTTCATGACGGGCCTGTCCCATCAGCGTATCCGGACGTGCCAGCGTAGTGTTGGCGACAACCAGTCCATCAATACCACTGTCGCAGGCCAAGGCTGCAAGCTCCACTTCATCTTGCTCTCCAAGGTCAGGAGCAATCTTGAGCAGCAACGGGGTCGAGTTCGTATCCTGCTCCAAGGTGCGTCGCACGCTGCTGACAATGTGCTCCAGATGCTTGCGTTCCTGCAGTGCCCGCAATCCCGGTGTATTCGGGCTTGATACATTGATAACCAGGAAGTCCGCCAAACCGGCAAAGGTTGTGGCGCCTTTCACGTAATCGTCAGCCGGATCGATCGTGTCCTTGTTCTTGCCCAGGTTGACACCGATCAATCCATGAAGTGTTCGCTTGCTGTTGCGCAAGCGTGCCAACCTTTGGCTGACAACGTGCATGCCATCATTGTTGAACCCCATCCGGTTGATGATGGCCCCATCTTCCGGGAGCCTGAACAGGCGTGGTTTTGGGTTGCCATCCTGCGGGCGGGGTGTAACGCCACCAATCTCTACAAAACCAAATCCCATGCGCAGCATGGCATCAGCGACTTTACCGTTTTTATCGAATCCTGCGGCCAGACCAACCGGATTGGGAAAAGTCCGGTTCCAAAGAGAAATAGCCAATTCTGGTTGAGGCGGAGGTGTGAAGAGCGGGAATAGGAGCGACTGTGCAGCCAGTATCGCCACGCGATGCGCCTGCTCCGGGTCCATTCGTCCCAGAAGTGGCGCTGCAACACGGCGGTAGAGATCAAGCGGCATCAATGCAAATCAGGATGAGGCCAAGATAATTTCGGTCGGGAATATAAAGCGCAGGTTTTCGTTCAATGGAAGATCCCATGTTTCCTGCACCGCCTCGATCGGAAGAAGACCGTAGAGGTGTGGGTAGAGTTCAGGTCCCTCCATACGCACAGCCCCGGCCAAGCGGTCGCGGTCAAGGCGCAGCAGCATCAGTTCAGGTGTTTCAGAGAACCAGCGTTCCACCGTTCCCATAACCTGAGCTGCGGTTGACAGATGGATAAACCCGTCGGCCCGGTCGGTGGGAGACCCTTCGAAAAAGCCTTCGCGGACGGCCTGGCGCCACTGTTCGGGCAAAATAAGACGATACAGCCGTTGCGGGGATCGTGTGTCGTGTTCAGGGCGCAGATCACGCCGGATATGTGTATAGCTCATGATCGAGAACTGTACCTCAAGAGCCCCGGATATCGAAAGAAACTTTTAGTCCTGTCCTGTAGGGTAGCAGGTAGACAGGATATTACGCTTGTGATGGAGAGCGGGCGGCGGGTAGGCAAGGGAATGCGGCTCGATTATACTGACATTCCCGTGTTCCCCTGTGTTGTTTGTTGCCATCAGCGAGGCTTTATGGCGTTTGGTTCGATCTGCTTCACCGCTGCTGCTACCTCTGCTGCCGAAGAAGCACTGGAGCGCCTTTGTCAGCGCTATGGTCAGGTTCCTGCGGATCGGGCTGATGTTATTGTGGCCTTGGGGGGGGATGGTTTCATGCTGGAAACCATGCACCGCCATATGGCATTGAAAAAACCGATCTATGGCATGAACCGGGGAACGGTCGGCTTTCTGTTGAATGCGTATGCCGAGCATGGGCTGGAGGAGCGCCTGGCAAAGGCGACCTGCGTTCAGCTGTTCCCTTTGGCGATGACGGCGCTGACCAGCCAAGGGGATACCCTGCATGCCCTTGCAATCAACGAAGTTTCAATGCTGCGTCAGACGCGTCAGGCAGCCAAGATCCGTATCAGCGTAGACGGAAAGGTCCGTTTGCCGGAATTGATCTGTGACGGGGCGCTTGTGTGCACATCGGCAGGTTCAACTGCCTATAATCTCTCTGCACATGGTCCCATTCTTCCCATGGGATCAAACGTCATGGCTTTGACACCGATTTCGGCATTTCGTCCCCGGCGCTGGCGTGGTGCTGTTCTTTCTCATCAGGTATCCCTTGATTTTGACATTATAGAGGGCGAAAAGCGCCCGGTCTCGGCTGTGGCCGATTATACCGAAGTGCGTGATGTCATACGGGTCTCCGTGCGCGAGGATCGCTCGATCGTGTTACCTGTTCTGTTCGATCCCGAGCATAACCTTGAGGAAAGAATTTTGTCCGAACAGTTCACTGGGTGATATCACCGTGCATATAGATGGTTCCCCCGGGGGGCGGGGCGGCGTATAGAGAGGGATCGCTGACAGGGAGTTGCCATGCTGACCGTCTATGTGCCAGGACCGGCCGGTCTGTATTCCTTTCCTCCGGCTCCGGGGCTTCCGGTTCCGCCGGAAGTGGTGTGGATTGATCTGTACCAACCGGTAACGGCCGAGGTTCATCGAGTCGAGCAGGCTCTTGATATTGCCCTGCCAACCCGGGAGGAAATGCAGGAGATTGAGGCTTCAAGCCGGTTGTATCAGGAAGATGGCGCTGTTTTCATGACAGCCGTCGTGCTGGCTCAGTCCGATACGGAGCATCCGGAAACAACAGCTGTGACCTTTATTCTGTCCGGCGAGCGACTGGTGACAGTGCGCCACGCTGAACCCAAGCCGTTTCGGGCCTTTGCTACACGTGCCAGCCGGCAGCAGGGATTGAAGACCGGCGATGTAATATTGGTAAACTTGTTGGAAACAGTTATCGAGCGTGCTGCCGATATTCTGGAACGTGAGATGGCTCGCGTCGATACCATATCCTCCGAAGTTTTCAATCACACACCAACCGGTCAGAGGCGAGTGAACCAAGCTGAAAGTCGTGACTTTCAGGAGATTTTACGCGATATCGGCCAAACTGGCGACGTTGCATCCCGTGCGCGCGAAAGCTTGATGTCGATTGGGCGGCTTCTGGCATTCCTAGACCAGGGGTTACCCAGTCAGGGTCAGGAAGCCAGGGCTCAGGTCAAGATTATGTGGCGCGATGTGCAAAGCCTTCTGGATCATGCCACCTTTCTGGCTGGCAAGATCAGCTTCCTGCTGGATGCAACCCTTGGCATGGTCAATATCGAGCAGAACTCGATTATCAAAATCTTCTCGGTTGTTTCCGTTGTTTTCCTGCCTCCGACCATGATTGCCAGTATCTATGGCATGAATTTCGAGCTGATGCCCGAGCTGAAGTGGGCACTGGGGTACCCATGGGCGCTATTCCTGATGCTCATGTCGGCGGTTGTACCCTTCCTGTACTTCAAGCGCAAAGGCTGGTTGTAGTAGTGGGCAGACATAGGTGTTGCCCGGCGCGTCCTGATGTGAAGTCGGGGGACTGGCGTAAGATCGGTGAGACATCTGTGTTCTGAGCAAGCAGATTGTTGCCATGACGCAGGCCCCGGTCAAAAGTGCGAAGCCTCCGTTCCAGCCGAATAGGTCGATCGTGTACCCCATCATGGCATTGGCTGCGACGGATCCGCACAAATAGCCAAATAGGCCGGTAAATCCTGCTGCCGCTCCGACAGCATTCTTGGGTACCAGTTCCATAGCGTGCAATCCTATCAACATGACAGGGCCGTAAATAAGGAAGCCGATAGCCAGAAATGCTGTCATTTCAATGTAGGGATTCTGGGCTGTCCCGAGCCACTGCACAAGAAGGGCGCAGAGAATCAGAGCCATGAACAGGATGCCAGCGGGTGCCCGTCGCGCCGAAAACAGCCGATCTGATAGCCAGCCACAGAGCAGAGTGCCCGGAATACCAGCCCATTCGTACAGGAAGTAAACCCATGAAGAGACTCCAACATCAAAGTCTCTTGTTTCTTTCAGATATGTCGGTGCCCAATCCAGAACCCCGAACCGGATCAGGTGTACAAAAACGCTTGCGCCTGCAAGCCACCACAGCATGGTATTGGGGATGACATGCTGTCCAATAACCATACGAAAAGGCATTTTCTGTTCTGGTCGGTGAGGCGTTTGACGACCAGAGCTGTAATCTTCTACAGATGGCAATCCACAGGACTGTGGTGTATCGCGCAGAGTCAGGGCTGTGAAGACAGCAATAACGAAAGCAAACCTTGCCGGTACATAGAAACCGGCATGCCAGTCGTTAAACCAGCCCATACCGGTCAGGAACAGAAGCCCCAGAAGACCACCGCCGATATTGTGTGCTGCATTCCAGACAGAAACGATCAGCCCGCGCTCTGACTGTGGCCACCAGTGTACAATGGTGCGACCACACGGTGCCCATCCCATGCCTTGCGCCCAGCCATTTGCAAACAAAAGAATACCCATCATGGCAATGCTTGACGTTGCCCAAGACGCATATCCCAGTATGAAGACGATGGTGGCGGAAAGAAAAAGCCCGAGCGGCATGAAGAGCCGGGGATTGGAGTGGTCGGAAACAGCACCCATCAAGAATTTGGATAGTCCATAGGCAACAGATAGGCCTGAAGCAGCTATTCCCAATTCACCGTGGGAATAGCCTTCTTCTATCAGATACGGCATGGCCAGGCAGAAGTTCTTGCGTACCAGATAATACCCGGCGTAGCCGATGAAGATGCCAGAGAAAATCTGCCATCGCAGCCGCGTGTAGAGGGAAGCAACGTCACGGTCAGGTAAGGGGGCGGCGTGCGGTGCCGGGGCCAGCGCATTCAGCGACATGGGTGCCAATCCTCATTCCGTGGTTATCTGCCTTGTTTAAGGCGATGAAATTGCAGAAAAATACACAATTTTTTGTAGTTTTATGCCTGCAAATGCATCTTTATTGCACGGAACAATGATCCGGTAAATAGACTATGATTCGTGATTAAAATTTATGATTGTATATGTAGGCATCTGAATTAGGGTGCTATGGGGACACAAAAAAACGGCCAGATCAATTGAATGACCCGACCGTTCTGGTTCCCGGCACTGTTCACGCCTTACTTCTTGTCAAACGGGTTATCCCGTTTGCGCAGAAAAATTCTGATCGGCACACCCTCTATCCCGAATGTGTCCCGCAGACCGTTAACCAGATAGCGCATATAGCTATCCGGCAGTTCATCAGGCTTGGATGCAAAAATGGCGTAGGTTGGGGGGCGTGTTTTGGCTTGGCTCATAAAGCGCAGGCGAATCCGTCGCCCCTGTTTGGACAGGGGGGTCGGGTGGCGTTCGGTCATCTCTGCCAGCCAGCGATTCAGCTTTGATGTGGTGACACGTGTGTTCCAGACCCGATGAACAGCAAAGGCTGTTTTCATCAGCTGATCCATTCCGCGACCCCTTAAGGCGGAAATTGTCAGGGTCGGTATACCCCGAACCTGCGGCAATGACTTTTGCAGGCGATCATCAAGCTGTTGCAGGGCTTCTTGGCGGTTGTCTACGGCATCCCATTTGTTGACTGCGATAACAAGAGCTCGCCCCTCATCAATTACCATCCTGGCAATCGTCAGATCCTGTTTTTCCAATATGGCGTTGGCATCGAGCATCAACACCACAACCTCCGCCATGCGAATGGCGTTGAGAGTTTCGGCAACAGACAACTTTTCCAAGCTGTCATCGATGCGGGCGCGCCGGCGTATACCTGCTGTATCGACAAGGCGGATGCGCCGTCCTTGCCATTCCCAGTCTATCTCGACCGAATCACGTGTGATGCCAGCCTCGGGACCAGTCAGCATACGTTCCTGCCCCAGCAGTTGGTTGATCAAGGTTGACTTGCCGGCATTCGGGCGCCCGACAATGGCCATTTGCAGGGGGCGATCCGGTCGGCCAGGTTCCTCATAGGGTTCCAGCTCTTCTTCTTCGTCGGTGTCAGCATCCGAAGCGGCAGGAGTGAGTGAGTCGTCATTGCTGGCCTCGTCACCTGTGTTGTCACCGTCTGTCGTGTCATCGGTTTCCCTGACGATGGATGCCAACGGGCCTTCGCCATCCTCGAGTGGTTCTGCTCCGGCTTCACGAGCAAACGGTAGAAGAGCCTGGAACAGCTCCAGCATACCTTCGCCATGTTCAGCCGAAACAGCAACAGGTTCGCCAAGGCCCAGACTCCAGGACTCGTAAAGCCCCGGTACACCGGCCTTGCCCTCGCATTTGTTGGCGCACAGGATCACAGGGGTGGGATGTTTGCGTAAAAGGGCAGCAAAGTGAGCATCCAGGGGGGTTACCCCAGCCCGGCTGTCAATCAGGAACAGCGCGACATCAGCCTCATCAAGAGCGGCCTCTGTTTGCGCCCGCATCCGCCCTTCCAGGCTCTCGTCCGTACTGTCTTCCAAGCCTGCTGTATCGATAACCATAAAGTCCATACCAGCAAGGCTGGCTTTATGGACCTTACGGTCACGGGTTACGCCCGGCATGTCATGAACAATAGCCAACCGTCTGCCGACCAGACGGTTGAACAGCGTAGACTTGCCGACATTGGGGCGGCCAACAATGGCAACCGTAAAAGTCATGATAAAATTCGTACTTTCCAGAAAATTCAGCGAACGCAAACAACATCCCCGGCGTCGGTCAGGAAGTACAGGGCTTCATGTGCGACAGCAGGAGACAGGGATATACCGGCAGGCATATCCAGGTGGCCGATGACGGCCCCGTCATAGGGGTTTATGCTGACCGCCTTGCCATGTGATCCTGCAAGGACAAGACGGTCAGAGGCCAGCACGGGACCAGCCCATGTGATCCGTCCCTTTCTGTCTTCAGGGTCTTCCCACAGGTCAAGGGAGGTGATCCAGGCGATCTTCCCGTTTCTTGCATCAATGGCGACCACTTCAGCATCCAGGGTGACGGCAAACAGCCAGTCCCCTGCAATCCAGGGCTGATGCAGGCCAGCCATCGACAGTTCCCATGCCCGTTCCCCTGTGCGCATGTCTATTCCGGTCAGAAGCCCGGAATGCCCCAGAACAAAAATGCGGGTCCTATCAATCACCGGACGGGCAGCAATGGCCGCCAGCGTGCCGGTTGCATCGGTGCGTCGTGTTGCCACCACGCTGTCTGCCCACAGGGCTGCCCCTGTATCCGTACGCAAGGCCACAACCTCGCCGCTGGTGAAGGGGAAAATCCCGACGCCACCCATGACGGCGGGAGCAGCAGCTCCCAGAACCGATGTATTCTCCTCAACCCCCGAGTATGTCCATACGATTGATCCGTTCTCTTCAGAAAGGGCGAGGGCCTTGTTGTCCAGCGTTGTCACAAAGACACGACCGTCGCTGACCGTTGGACCGGCCCGCATCGGGGCCGGGACGGACCGCCGCCAGATTTCCTCACCCTTGTCTGCCTTCAATGCAATAACGTCGGCAAATCCGGTTGTGACAAACAGCCGTCCATTGTTGAAGGCGACGCCGCCACCCATCAGGTAACCGTCATCCTCGTGATCAGGGGCCAACGCCTTGTGCCACAAGGTTGCACCGCTTTGGGCGTTGAGCGCTGTCACTACACCCGAGGTATCAATGGTATAAACAGTACCGTTCGCAACGACGGGTTCCCCCATCAGGCGGTCCCGTCGGCCTGAGCCACTGCCTATGGAGCGAATCCAGGCAACTTTTGGCGATGCCGACACTTTCATGTGCTGCATGGCATGGTGGCTGTACCCGCCCTGCTGTGGCCATTGTGCATTGTCTTCCGGGGCGGGCAGGCGAATGGATGCAGCCAGGTCCGGGTCATGTTTCAGGGAACGCTCGTGCTCCAGGACAGAAATGCGGGTTCCGGGCACAGGTGGTTTCACATCATCCCCGAACCAACTGTCACCCGAGCAGGCAGACAAGCCGGCAGAGAGGGTCATGATGAAGAGTGTACGAACAAGAACGGTACAGGCGTTGCGGTTTCGGGCCATGAAGATAAGGTCTCCCGGGGGGCTCAATAGCTCAGGACAGCAAAGGGGATGCATGTATCAGGGGGCGTCAGGGACGGTGGCCCCCAAAGACATCAGAACCTCGCGCAGGCGGGCCCGAATCCCATAAGGGGTACTGCGATCAGCAGCCAGATCTGTAAAGAGTGTGACCGCATCATCGCGGCGGTTTTGCTGCAAGGCAATCAGTCCGCGCAGCTCGCCGGCCAGGTAACGAAAGCGGGTTGACGGACCAAGAAGTGGTGCAAGCTCTGCGTCCAGGGCAGACAGGTCGGCCCCGGGCTGATCCAGCCCGTGCTGTACAACAAGAAGGCGGGCAAGATCACGGAAGATCGGGTCGGCATTGCCTGTGTCGCGCAATTGCTTCCACAGGGCTGTGGCCTCGGTTACTTTGCCTGCCTGCGCGAGCAGAGCGGCGGCTTTCATGACCGCAAGATCACGATTTCCCCTTGATGCGCCGGAAGCAAAATCCTTCAACGCCTGTGCCGTTGCTTCATGATTTGTATCAGCGCCCCGTGACAGGGCAGCTTCAAACGCTGTTGCTTCCTTTACACGAGAAGACGCCTGCCAAGCCATCCATCCCTGCCAGCCGGCAACAGCAAGCACCAGTGCCACAGCTGCGGCAACAACCGTGGGGCCATAGGCCTTCCACAGTCGGTTCAGTTGCTCGTGACGAAGGTCGTCATCCACCTCGCGGAACAGGGCGGCCTGTTGTGGGTCAAGTGGTGTATCAGCCACGGATATCAGTCCTTGCAAGAAACCTTGGAGCCCCGAACATAGTGCGAGGTGGCTCTGTAAGCAACGAGCGGATCGCCTCTTTCGGCACATTTCATGCGTTTTTCAGCGTTTTTTAACCACCGTGACCTGACCATGGGACACGTAGTGACAATCCGTGATGGTGCCTGCTTTAACGAGTTCCTGGTGTCCCGGAATTGGCCTCTTGGGAAGGTGTAGCCTGGATGAATGCCCTGATTCCACGCTGTCTGGCTGTTATGGCTGTCCTCATGTCCTCGGGATGTGAGGTTTTGCCGAAGCCCGGCTATGTGGGACTCGGGTACATCGGGACAGATCGTACCCCTTTGGATCGCCTCAGCGGTTGGGTATCCGGTCAGGATTGTTCCTCGGCCCGTGCAGCGCGTGGGGGGCACTGGTGCCAGCCTGTCTATGAGAACAGGCCGGAGACTCCGGATTTGTATTGCTATCGCTCTATTGGTGCGGTGGATTGTTACCATACACAGAGTCCCAACCCTCATGACCATCTGGTTGGAAATGTTCCCGGTGGTTTGCAGAGAACATGGTAGTTCCTGTGTAGAGTTGACCCGGTGGACTGGATTCCTGACAATAGACCGATCGGTTGCAGCCCTGCTCGGGGCGGCGCGCGGTGTCTGCCTGTACAGGAGGCGCTATGAACCAAGTCGTTCCCTTGGCCGGTTATCGCGCCTGCCGCCATGGTGTGGCTGTGTTCTTCAGCCGGGATGAGATGAGCGCCCTTCTTGGGGTTTATGCAGATAGTGTTTCACGGGGAGGCTGGCGTGATTATGCCATCGGGAGTGATGGTAGGCAGGCTTGGTTTGCCGTGTGCCGTTATGCTGGTGAACGCCCTGCTTGTGTGCTGACAAAGCGCGCCGTGTCTGGCCATGTTGTTTATACACTTTTTGACGAAAGCCGGCGTGTTCGGCAGAGTCGCAATCTTTCGGAAATCCTTGGATGCTTCAGGCGCATTTCGGCTGCTGTGTAACCGGTGCCGGGATTGCATGCTTCTGCGGGGCTAATTTTTCCATATCCTCTTGTCTTTTCTGTTTTTTGATAAAATCAAGGGTGTATTATCCTGACGATGTCATGGATGTAAGGGAGAGTGTTATGACCCAAGGTTCTGTTGCCGGGAAAACGCTTGGCGTGGTCTTGGTGGGCTTGGTTGGCCTTCTTGCCTTTATTGGTGTTCTGGCTGTCTCCGCTGTGGGTTTTCAGGATGTATCGCGTGTGGCCCAGCATATTGGCCTTGGTCTTGCCGCTCTTCTGATGATTGGGACGGTTCTGTTGGCAGTTGGGCAGGGAGACTGATCCGGCCCGGGCCCCTTTTGTTCTGTGCGGGGCTTGATGTACGGCATTGTTCTCCCCTGTTTCCCCCTTTTTTGTTGCGTATTTACCTTGTCGCCAGATAAACCGACCACATGCAAGCGTTCAGTCAGGGGGGGTCTTGCTTGACTGCCTGCATTCTGTTGTCGCAATCCGTTCTTCCGGACTCTTTCGTACTGTCTTTTCCAGATGCCTTGGTCGTTGTCCGAAACGGCCTTGTTGTGCGGGTCAATGCGACGATGGAGGCTCTGTCCGGTCTGTCTGCGCGCGCCTTGTGCGGTCAGGCATGGTCTTCGCTGATCCAGCTGTCCGACAGGGAAAAGGAGCGTGGAGACAAGGCCGGATTCCATGTTGTTCTGCCCGCGAAGAATGGACGTCATACCGAGGTAAAGGTTTCTCTTATCCGTAATGCGCCTGACTTGGGTGAAGGTGTTTCTGCAGATGTGTGGCGAGTCAGGCCGTTACATGATTGCCTTGTTTGCTCAAACGCATTCTTTCCTTTTGCTCACTGTTCCGGGGCAGGAGCTGCGACGCGGTGCGTGTATCGCCTTACACCCGATGGGCGCTGTATTTATGTCAGTCCGGATCTTGCTGCGCTTCTGGGACATCCTGACTGTGGTGATCTGGCCGTGTCGTTACCTGTTGGTGCATTTCCTTCCTATGTTGATCCCGCGTGCGGTATAGAGTTATTTGCCTTGGCGCAAGAGCGGGGTTATGTCCGCGATTTTGAGATGATGGTATCACGCCCGGATCATGTAATCCTTTGGGTGTCGCAGGAGATCAGTTGCGTGGTTGATGATCGTGGGGAGCCATTGTTTTACGAGGCGATAGTCCGTGATATCACAGCCTGTAAGGAAGCAGACGAACGTTTGCGCCTTTTGGTCCGCGTTTTTGAAAGCACGCGTGAAGGCATCGTGCTGCTTGATGAGAGCGGGGGCCTGCATGCTGCCAACCCGGCTTTTGTATGCATGACCGGGCTTTCCGGGGATGTGGCGGAAACAAAGCCCCTGCGTTTGCTCGCCGAGGGGCTGCACGATCCTGATTATCTGGATCGCATCCTTGAAACGGTTCGTGTTTCCGGTCACTGGGCGGGTGAATTGTTTATCCGCGACAGCGATGATGACCCCTTTCCTGCAGAGGCTGTTGTCTCGGCTGTTCATGATGATCATGGGCAGACTACCCACTTTGTTGTGCGTCTTTCAGATGTAACGGCGCGGAAGAATGATGAGGCTTGGGTTCGTTTTCATGCTAACTATGATCTGCTGACTGGCCTGCCCAACCGGCGTCTTTTGATGGAACGCCTTGAATCTGCCTTGGAGACAGCATGCAGGGAGGGCAAGCGGGGCTGCGTCCTTCTGGTTGACCTTGATCGTTTCAAAGCCATCAACGATGCATGGGGCCACACGGCGGGCGATGAGTTGCTGCGGCTTTTGTCCCGCCGCCTGAACCAGTGTGTTGGATCAGAAGATAGTGTCGGGCGTCTGGGTGGTGACGAATTTCTGGTTCTGATGCCCGAGGTTGAAACGGTCCAAGCTGGTGTTGCGATGGCTGAACGCATTCTGCATGCTTTGCAGGAACCTTTTTCGTTAGCCGGGACAGAGCAGTTCTGCCAATTATCGATAGGGATTGCTCTTTTTCCTGATGATGGCCTGACAGCAGGCGATGTCCTGCGTAACACAGATGTTGCGATGCAGGTTTCAAAGAAGCACGCTGTGCGCCGCTATACGGTCTATGACTCATCCATGTCTGCGGCTGCAGGCGTCCATCCTGGCCTTGAGAATGACCTCAGGCTGGCCTCTGTGCGTGGTGAGCTGGAGTTGTATTACCAGCCCAAGGTGGATGCTGTTACCTTGAAGATCAGGGGTGCCGAAGCCCTGATCCGTTGGCATCATCCGGTTTATGGTATGGTAAGCCCGGCAGAGTTTGTGCCCATTGCTGAAGAAACTGGTTTGATCGTGCCGATTGGGCGCTGGGTTTTGCGCCGTGCTTGTGTGCAGTTGGTCAACTGGCTTCGCAGCGATATTGGTGTACCCAGTGTCTCGGTCAACGTATCCCTGCGTCAGTTTCAGGATCCGGGGTTTGTTGCCAGTGTACGCCAGATTCTGGATGAAACCGGGCTTGATCCGGTACGCCTTGACCTGGAAATTACCGAGAGCGTCATGACAGGGGATGTATCCCGTGCTGTCACCATTCTGCGGGAGTTGAAGGATCTTGGTGTGACCTTGTCGATGGATGATTTCGGGACGGGTTATTCATCGCTGACCTGGTTGAAGACTTTCCCGATTGATACCCTCAAGATTGACCAGACATTTGTTCGTGACTTGTCCGGCAGTGGGCGTGATGCCGCCATTGTCACCACCATTATTACCTTGGCCCGCAACCTTGGTTTTGGTGTTGTTGCCGAAGGTGTGGAGCATATGAAGCACGTCGACCTTCTGCGTGAAATGGGCTGTGATGCTTTCCAGGGGTACTGGATTGCCCGCCCCCTTCCGCCAAGGGATTTTGCTGATTTTGTTGCCGCCCGCAAGGCCGGTCTGGTACCGGATGGGGTGATGTCCTGGCCCGCTTGAGAAGGCTGCTTTCTCTCTTTCAATCCATGCGCGGTTTCTGTGGAAAGCGGCGGGTGAGTTGGTCCGCCCACGGATCGGGAAGGGTTGCCAGAAGCCATGAGGTCAGGATGACAGGCCAGGGGAAGCTGATCCGCCCCTTGTTTTTGGCCAGCCCGCGCACAATATGGTGGGCTGCCTTCTCGGCAGGCATCAGGAAGGGCATGGGAAACGGATTAACCGCGGTGATACGGCTTTCGACAAATCCGGGCAGGACAACGGAAACCCTTATATTGTCTGTTGCCAGTGCCCCGCGCAGGCCTTCGCCCCAAACTTTTATACAGGCCTTGCTGGCGCAATAGGCCGGTGCGGACGGCAGGCCACGGAAACCCGCTGCAGAGGCCATAAGCGCGATTTGTCCGTTCCTGCGTGGTTTCATCACATCTAGGGCAGGTATGATCGTGTTCATAACCCCGGTGATGTTGGTGGCAAACACGGCTTGTGGTGATGATGTTTCCCCAATGCCGGCATTGGCAATGACAAGACGCAAGGGAACTTTGCCATCGGCCTCCTGTATCAGCGCTTTCATGCCGTCGCAATCTGTTACATCCGTCAGACTGGTATGTACGGATACACCCGTGGACCGGCAGATTATAGCCGTTTCTTCTAGGCGCTCCGGATTGCGACCGGTTAGGGTCAGGTCATGTCCCTGCTTGGCATAGGCCAGGGCCAAGGCTTTGCCGATACCGGAAGAGGCTCCTGTAATCAGCGTATGCTGGTTGTTTGCTATCTTAGTCATGGTTTATAAAGCTATTGCGCGGTTGGGTCACGGGAGTTGCCTGTACCCATCCCGTGCTGTCCAGCTTTATGATCTGTGCTGTCACTGTGTCTGGAAATACAGCAGCTCCCATAACATGATGACCATCGCAGGCAATGGTATATCCATTCAGGTTTCTGCAGTGGAATGTGCCGTCAGCATGGACGGTTGGCGTTATCGTACTCAGGGTGGCCCCAAGCCCTTCACCGGTTGCTTTTACAATGGCTTCTTTCATGCTCCAGCGGGACAGGGCAAAAAGGCGGCTCTGATCATGATCAAGTGCGTCCATGATCCGGATTTCTGCAGGGGACAAGAAATTCTCCGATAATGACGCCCAGTCCAGCTGAGGCCGCTGGGCCTCTACATCCACGCCTGTGCGGCATGCTTGGTCGTGGCAGGAAACAACGGACAAGGCAACCCAGTTTCCGGCGTGGCTGATGTTGAAATCCAGTGTGCTTTCAGGGTGACGCAGGAAAGGCCTGCCGTTCCTGTCTTGATGAAACTCAAGACGTTCGGGGGATACGCCAAGGATGTTCCCCAGTACTCTGCGTTTTAGGACATGGGCAGCGGTGCGTTGCGCCCTGTCCTCTGCTCGGATCATACGGCTGATACATTCATGTTCTGTCGTAGACAGCCCTTCATGGCCACGGAAACAGTATGCCTGTACTGATGAAACAGAGGCAAAGCAGGCGAGACCCGGTATGGCAGGTGACAGTGTTGGTATCGGTATATCGGTCAGGGTATTATTGTGGGGCATGGAACCATCTTGGGGAAGCGTGTCCAGTATATGCTGCGAAGCATGCCTTGTTTTATTCAGCAGTGAAAGCGGTGAAAGTATTGTCAACCGTTGTGTATGAAGCTGTGTCGTGGAATAACCCGTTTCATTCTATAGCCCGGAAGAGGAAACATTAGTGGGTATCGCCAGTATGACCGGATTTTCCAGCGCACAGGGGCAGGATCATGGTTGTGCCTTGTCCTGGGTCTGGGAAGCACGCAGTGTAAATGGAAAGGGGCTGGATATCCGGATACGGTGGCCACAAGGTTGGGACAGTATAGAAGCACCAGCCCGTGATCTGGCCCAGAAATGCCTGTCGCGTGGAAGCATTGCCTTGTCATTGTCGTTGAATGACAGCTCCCGTTCTGCTTCAGGACTGACCATCAATCGTGAGTGGCTTGCAACATTGATCGCCTTGGCTGAAGATCTGCCGCCGTCTGTGGGGCAACCGCGCCTTGATGGCCTGCTGCGGGTTCGTGGTGTTATCGAAGAGAGTGCCGCATCTTCTGAAGCAGAGGCGTATCCATTGGCTTCTGACCTTGTTGCAGTGGTCCTTGAGACCCTGTCCAAGGCGCTTGAGGGCTTGGTCGCTGTGCGCTGCGAGGAGGGTGGGCGTCTGCATGCCGTTCTCCAGGGGCATCTTGCCAGTCTGGAGTCCTTGATCCAGCAGGCCGGGGAGACAGCTTCTGCCCGTCCCGGGTCTGTCCGTCGTCGTCTGGAACAACAGCTTGCTGTGTTGCTTGACAGCAAGGTTCCTGTTCCTGAAGAACGATTGGCCCAAGAACTGGCCTTGATTGCAACGCGTCTGGATATTCGTGAGGAGTTGGATCGTCTGTCGGCCCATGTTGCCCAGGCCCGGAAACTTCTGGAGACAGGGGGTGTTTGTGGGCGCCGTCTGGATTTTCTATGTCAGGAATTCAATCGCGAAGCCAACACGCTATGCTCAAAATCCCAGGATGCGGACCTGACCCGGCTGGGCCTTGATCTCAAAACAGTGATCGACCAGCTGCGCGAGCAGGTCCAGAATATTGAATAAGCTTTGCATAGTGTGTCCTTTCTTCAATACAGCGGAACTCTCATGACGTTTGCCCCTGATATGCCCCACGTGTCCCGGCGTGGTTTGATGTTGATCCTGTCGTCCCCCTCTGGTGCAGGGAAATCCACAATTGCGCAGGCGATTCTGAGGCAGGACAACTGCCTTGAGCTTTCTGTGTCCGTGACAACCCGTTCTCCGCGCCCGGGTGAGATTGACGGAGTGCACTATCACTTCCGGACGCATGCCGATGTTGAGGCCATGGTTGCTGCCGGTGGTTTCCTGGAGCATGCGCAGGTCTTTGACAATCACTATGGGACACCGCGGGAGCCTGTCGAGAAAGCGTTGGCTGCCGGGAAGGATGTGCTGTTTGATATTGATTGGCAGGGTGCGCGCCAACTGACGGAAAAAGCAGCCGATGATGTTGTGCGTATCTTCATTCTGCCGCCATCCCTGTCCGAGCTGGAGCGCCGCCTGCGTGGTCGAGGGCAGGATCCCGACGAGGTGGTTCGCAAAAGAATGGCCAAAGCCAGCAGCGAGATGGAGCACTGGGCAGAATATGACTATGTTCTGGTCAACACCGATCTTGATGCAAGCATCCGCGCTGTGCATTCCATCCTTGAGGCCGAGCGCCTGAAACGGTCTCGTCAGAAAGGCATGGAAGCCTTTGTGGCTGCTCTGCGCGGTTTATAACCTGTGGCGTTTATAGCGTATGGCTGGGGTCCAAGCTGTTCGCCAAGGCGCAAAATTGGGGAATGTCCAGCTCCTCGGCGCGTGCTGTAGGTACAATGTTGGCGGCGGCGCACAGGTCTTCTGGTGTCATGCCGCTTGGCATGTATGCTGCCAGGCCTTTTAGGCTGGACCGCAGCATTTTCCGTCTTTGATTGAAGGCAGCAGCGGTGACTGCCTCCAACATGTCAAAACGGCAAGGGGCGAGGGGGGCCGGACGCGGAACCAGGCGCACAACCGTGGACGTGACCTTGGGTGGGGGAATAAAAGCCCGGGGATTGACGTCAAACAAGGGTTCAACGGTGCACAGCCACTGGGTGATAATTGTCAGGCGTCCGTAATCTGATGTACGGGGGCGTGCCGCCAGGCGGTTGACAACCTCTTTCTGAAGCATGACCACCAGACATTCAAAGGCCTGAATATGCTTCAGCCATTCAAGAATCAGCGGCGTTGCAACGTTATAGGGAAGGTTGGCCACAATGCGCCGCGGTGATGTGCCAAGGGTATGCACGGGGATGGCAAGGGCATCAGCCTGCATGACCTCAAGACGTTCCGGGTAGGCGGATGCAATCTCTTGCTGGATCGGCAGCATGCGTGGGTCACGTTCTATGGCAATGACGTGGCGGGCGCCGTTATCCAGCAGGGCGCGGGTCAACCCCCCGGGGCCGGGACCAATTTCTATGGTCGTACCTGCGGCCAAGGTACCGCCACTACGGGCGATGCGTCCTGTCAGATTGAGATCAAAGAGAAAGTTCTGCCCCAAGCTCTTGCGTGCCATCAAGCCGTGTGCGGCAATTGTTTCGCGTAGAGGTAGAAGCGGGAACAGGGGATGTTCCGGGAAATCTGGATGCGACGGCGTCATGGCACAAGGTTACTTTCAGGATAAATATGCAGCTGAGGCAGGAGAACGCCCGGCCATGGCGGAGGCCATGCGTAGGGCTGCAACCAAGCTGGTTTCGCGCGCCTTCCCGGTCCCGGCCAGCGCAAATGCTGTTCCGTGATCTGGTGATGTACGAATGAAGGGAAGGCCAAGGGTCACGTTGACCCCGCCATGAAAATCCAGGGCCTTGAGTGGGATCAGGGCTTGGTCATGGTACATACACAGCACAACGTCATAGTGCTGCCTAGCTTCAGCGTGAAACAGGGTGTCAGCTGGCAGGGGGCCAGATGCTTCAATGCCGTCTTGGCGCAGGAGCTGAACAGCAGGCTCGATAATATCCTGCTCTTCGGTTCCCATAATTCCGCCCTCTCCGGCATGAGGGTTCAACCCCGCAATGGCAAGCCGGGGTGAAGGGATGGCAAAGTACTGTCGCAGGGACTGTGCGGCGGTATGTCCACATGTGACAATGTGTTCTGTGGTCAAGGTGCTTGCAACATCCCGCAGGGGAATATGAATGGTAACTGGAGTAACCCGCAGGCTCTCGTTGGCCAGCATCATCACGGCCTGTGTATCAGGACCAGCCAGGCTGGCCAGGTACTCGGTATGACCGGGGAAGCCAAACCCCTGTTCACGTAACACTTTCTTGCTGATGGGGTTTGTAACCATGGCACAGGTTTTACCAGCCATGGTCATCTGAACGGCTATACGTATGGAGTCCAGTACCGCACCGGCATGGTCTGGATCCGGGTATCCCGGAACCGCTTTTTTGGCAAGGGGCACAGGGATCACGGGGAGGGCCTGGTCAAATACGGCTTGTGCCTCTTGCGCTGTGCTGACCGTTACGAGTGGTACATGCAGTCCCAGCCTGTAGGCTAGTTCTTGCAGGCGCCCGGGATCATCAAGGGCTACAAAGGCAGGTACCGGATTCTGTTTCCGCCCAAGCCACGCTTTCAAGGTAATATCCCCCCCGATTCCTGCAGGGTCTCCCATTGTCAGGGCGAGGGGGCGTGTTGTGTGCATGGCAGAAAGTGTGTCGTTCTGTCGTGATTGGTACGATTGATCTCAGCGTCTGATATCAATTAGTGCGGATCGACGCAGATCACGGAGTGCACGGTTGGAGACCCGCTCCAGCTTCTCCAGCGTCAGGCGTTGTTCGATCTCTTCCCGTGGTGGGAGGCCGGCTGTGTCCTGACGATCGCAGACCATAACGATAGCCTCCCCGCCAGCAACCTCAACCGGGCCGCCGAGGGTGTTCAGTGGTAAATCCCTGACCACAGCCCGTACCGGCGGGGGCAGGTCGGCAAGTCGCATGTTCCCGATGGCACCGGATCCCGGCAGGTTCAGTTGACCTGCCGTTGCATCAATATCGGCGCATGACTTGGCAGTGTCGCGGACAGAGCGTGCAATCTCTGCTCTCTTGGCTTCGGATAGGGCTGCCGGGCCGGATAACGGCATGAAAATCTGGCTCAATTGGACCCGGATATCATCCGGATTCTGCTTTCTGGGTTCCCTGGCGTCACGCAGCAGCATGATGGCATAGCCTCCTGTCGTACGGACAGGCTGTGACAGCATGCCCGGCGACATGGTGTCCAGAACCCGCTCAATCTCGGGCTCCAAGGCTCCGGTAGTGATCCAGCCGAGATCACCGCCTACAGCAGCTGTTACTGAAGCCGAGAACTGGCGCGCCAGCGAAGCAAAGGGAGCGCCTTGCCTGATCTGGTCTACCAAGCGATCAGCCAAGGCGCGCATTTGCCGCTCTTCAGCCGGATCAGTTACAGGCAGGACAATTTCAGCCAGTAGCCGCTGTGGGCGCCCGATGTTATCCTTCATGGTACTGATGACAGCATCAACCTCGGCAGGCTCAACAGAAACCTGACGCCGCAGTGTACTCTGTGCGTAGCGTACCCAGCCTATATCAGCGCGGAGCTGTGTTTCCAGGATATGAGGAGCAAGACCCTGATGCTTTAGCAAATCATCCAGTGCGCCGGTCGGGAATCCGTTATTTCGTTCGATCTGACGTTTTGCATTTGCAATGTCAGCTGGCTCTACGTCTATTCCTGCCTTCTTGATTTGCTGCACTTTCAGGCGCTCGTTGACCAGAACCTGAATAACGCGTGGGACAATTCTCTGCCGGGTTTCGTGATTGTCCGGAAGGCGTGAGGTCAGCAGAAGAAGAGATGTCCGCTCGTCAACATCCTTCCATGTTATCGCTTCATCGTTCACAACGGCTGCGATGCGCTGTGTTTGGCCACTTTGTACAGCAAAAGCAGGCAAGGATCCGCATACCGATAAAAGTCCGACGCAGAAGGCAATGGCTGACACCGGAAGCCTGGATCGTAATGCGACATTGGTTGTCTGTGTGGTGTGTATCATAGGATGCCTTGCTACTCTTGCCATTCCCGATTGTCTCAGAGCTGTGTGTTATAGTCGCCCAGTGTCTTTAGTGACAGGACCAAGCCGATAAATGTTCCACCATTATAATCCCTGTCATACGTATATTTACGGCCAGCCTGTAAGGTAACACCAATACATTCGTCCTCATAAACAAGCTGTCCTTGGGTTGCGATTGGCCCCCCGTTACGGGCGACATCCCAACGTCCGGATACACCGCTGCTCCAGTACCGCGAGATACGTGACGATACGCCACTGTAGAGCTCCTTGCGTTCGCCGGTGGTATTGTCCTCAATCGCGGGACGCTGCGTGCTTACATATCCAACCGTTGTACGCATGACATCCGGTCCGATTGTTGTGCTGAAGTCATTGCGGCGTATTTCACCATTGTCGCGATCCAGCCGTACACGCCAGGATGTCGAGAAATTGCTGTTCGGGTAAACAGACAGTCTGCCGACGTAGTCGGAGAAAGTGTCATGAAGCCCGGATGTTTTCTGGAACAATCCATCAGGATGCTGCCGCCACGTCTGCCCTGCCAAGGTGTCTATGGTCCCCACCCTTGTGCCGTATGCCGTATAGCGTATCCCATAGTTCACCCGTGTTCCGCCTTCAATGCGGTCATAGCCCGTGAAGCGGTTGGTCGAGAACAGGTTGACATCGTCAAGCTCGAAATCGAGGCTGTCCTCGTTGGGGACTTTACGGTTATTGCCCCCACGCGGGCTTATAATACCCTGTATCGTTGGTTCCAGCACCTCGCTCCAGTCTTTATGCGTACGCTCAAGCGGGAGACTCCACGTCAGTGCGGCCTCAGGCACGGCTCGCCCTATGGTCCCTGTATAGCGATGATCGGTGCTGTCCTTGATTGGTACATCAGCAACATGCCACACATCTCCACGCAGACTTGTATCCAGTCTCCATACGTCTCCAGCAGATCCGACATAGGGTAAATGCCATCCCAGTGTTGTTGTTGCCCGTTGGCTTTTTGGCCCTGATGTTCGGTTTATGCTGGCAGTGGATATGTCCAGCGTTGTCCATGCTCCCCTGTTATCGGGTTCTGTACTGTAATTGATGCTGCCCAGCGGAGTAACAAACGGGATCTCATAGCCCTTTCTCAGCGGGGCGCCTGTGTTCTGGAAATAGAAGCTTTCCAGTGCGGCATAGCTGCGACGGCTGAACCCTTCGACATAGCCCCGATTTTCCAGGAAAGCCGGTGCTCCGAAGCCATAACGCCGCAGGTAGGTTGGATCAGATGCCAGATCAATATCGGCACCGGCGCGCCACGTATCGTTTATGGCGTATAGTCCTTTTGCAGACACGTGATTGCGGACACGCTCTCGATTGTCCCGGGTTATGGACCCTGTGGCAGAAAGGGCCACTTTGTGTCCGACAATACGATATTGACTGCCAAGAACAATCCCTTCCTTTGATGTTATCGTGGGCGTCAGGGTTATATCTTGCTGATCATTGATGACCTGGAACCATGGTATGCTAAAGGCAGAACCAAGATCTTTGTTGTTCTTCCACGATGGGACCAGAAAGCCACTTTTGCGTTTGACAGAGGGGTCCGGGTGAGACAGATACGGGGTATACAGCACGGGCACATCAAACAGTTCAAGCCATGCGTGGTTATACCGAACTTCCCGGGCATTTTGGTCGTGCACAACCCGTACGGCCTTGATCTGCCATATGACAGGATCATCGCCGCAGTCATCGCACGGTGTGTAGGCTGCATTTTCAAGGGTTGTCGAGGTTCCTTCACGGCGTACCGCCTGTTCAGCATGGCTGCGTGATCCATCCGCAAGTACAACCTTGATGGCGTGAGTAAAGCCGTTTTTCAGGTCTCCGGTTAACTCTGCATAGTCCGTGAATGTGGTGGTACCATCCTCGTCTGTCAGCACCACGTTTCCGCTGGCCGTAGCCAAATCTTTTCCGGGCTGATAGCTGATGGTATCAGCGATCAGAATGACCGCACCGTACTGGAACTCTACATTTCCACGCGCTGTAACCGTATCCAGGTTCTTGTCGTGGATCAATTCATCGGCAGTTACATGCGCACGCGGTTTCTGTTCCTCCGCACGGTTTTCTGTTGGCGGGGGGGGCTGCATCTGACTCCACGCCTGTTGCGGGATACATAGCGCAATTGCCGTGGCACACACCATCATGCCTGACAGGAGAAATGGTATCGGGCGCGTCAGCGGAGAAAGCGGTGGTAACATGCCACGTCTTGTCATGACATTCTGGTCCGGTTGGGGAAAGGGGACACGGTGATAGATCGGGTTGAGCGAGCAAGGATAAACAAGGCTACCGCTGTTGGCAAAAGAACAGCTGCAGGAATTAGGGGTAAAAGATCTGTAGCGTGTGATGCCAGATTACCGGCACCTATGATCCCGGACTGTACCAAGACCATGGTTGCGGCTGTCAGAACAATACGCTGCGTATGGCCACGTCGGCTGAAGGAACCTGATAAAAGACCAGCAAGGGCAATCAGGACGAAGCAGACATAGGATATGGGATTGAACAGTCGTTGTATGGCCTCTGCCCGGAAACGGGGTACATCAGCCGGGCGGATGGTCAGATCTGTTTTCTCTGTGACTGTCAGCAACTCGTGCGTTGGTCGCTCCTGTGCTTCACGATAGCGCTGCCCGTGTTCTTTCCCGGGCTGATCCCACAGGTTGACGGACAGGCGTTCGAAATCCAGCAGTGCCATGGTTCCAGTCCCAAGAGTGACCTGATGGCTGCTCGCCTTGCCCAGAATCAGAACGGGGCCTGCCGGCGACGAAGCAACAGCTCCCCGCTCTGCTATAATCGTGTTTGTCTTGCCCGGTGTCCTGGTGTCATGGATCATGACGTCAAGAAGCTCTCCATTGCTGGTTCTGGTGCGGGTATAGACCGTAAGGCCGGTAGCAACATCGTTGAAGGTGCCGTCCTGGATCATCAACTTTGATGCATCATTGCGTAGGTTCCATTGCAGTTCCTTGAAGGAACGTGCACTTTCCGGCCCCAGCCAGAGCGTCAGGCTGTAGCCAGCTGCCATCATGACAAAAGCCAGGATCAGGGCTGGACACGCCAAGCCGAATGGGCCCACCCCGGCCGCACGTATAACAACAAGCTCCCGGTCTGTATTCAGGCGGTTGTATGTAAACAAAACAACCATAAACAAGGCGACGGGCATGATCAGGGACAGGAAGCCTGGAAGCAGCAATCCGGTCAAGGTCAGGAAAGAGTGGACAGACACACCCTGCGTAACAATCAGTTCAATGTAACGCAGCGACTGTGTGAGCCAGGCAACAGAAAGCAGACCGGCAGTGACCAAGATGGTTCCGGTAGCAAGCTGAAACAGGACATAGGACGTTATGGTACGCATCGTGGGGCGGAGTATAGAGCGGCTTTGTATCCAGAAACCAGCACGATTTCCATGTTTCGGACAGGATGTGCTACAATACGCTGTACTTGGAGGGTTTATGATACAAGGGGGGCGCGTATGGCCAAGGATCACAGCCATTCTTCCGGTGGGGCTCATCACCCCGGCCATAGCGCAGGGGAGCATGGTCCGGACCATCATAAACCGGACAAGCATGGCAATCGTGGCCTCAGGCACCACGGTCACCCGACTTCCGGCCCTCATGGCCCGGGGTCTCATGGCAGTGCTACACATCCACAGCCGCACCATGCCCATGGTCATCACAGCCATGGGCCTTCCGCTGCTGACCATCATCATACGGCGGACCATCACCCTGGTCACCACGACCATCATGGTCGGCCTCTCCGTCGTCCCTCGCAGTTTGGTTTCTTTATCCGCATTGTTGCTTTGGGCATTGCCCTGACACTTGGGGTTGGAGGTGGATTGTGGCTGAAAGCCTATAACTCCAGGCCGTCCAATGAATATACGGATGATATGGCAGGGAAGGTTGTAGCACAGTGCGAACAGCTTGTGCCTAAGCTGGATTGCCGGTGTCTCTGGAAACAGGCGGGTGTTGCTTTTACGCCGTCCAACAGTGTGTCAATTCTGGAAATCCTGTCCCAGCGGCACCAGTGGACCGGGCAGATCACACGGGCTCGACTGGAGCAGGTGGCCGGCAACGATGGTGCCAGTGCTCTTGGCAAGGCACTCTACTACTGCACCCTCCTCTGAGAGGGGAGGTCCCCCGATCCTTCAGGCTAGAAGGCTTCTTCCGGTATCGCCATCAGGGCGTTGGCGCCTGCTGTCGCATCGGCCTCCAAAGCTGCTACCTGCGGAAGAATATGGCGGATGAAGTACAGGGCTGTTGTTGTCTTCTCCTGCGCAAAAGCTTGATCTTCGCTGTTTTGAGCCTGCGTCGCTGACAAGGCAAGCCAGCATCCACCAAGTGTCAGGGCAGCCTGCCGGGTAAAGGGGAGGGCCGCCGCATAGGCGTCTGCGGTTGAGGCGGTGCAGGCCCAGCGTGTTGTTCGTTCAAGTCCCTTCAAGGCTTCCTCGAGAGGTGGTGTCAGGCTGGTATCATGGCGTGGAAGGGCTGTACGCAGCTCGTCAATCAGTGCAAGCATTTCATGCCCTTGGTCTTTCTGGATCTTGCGGCCGACGAAATCGGCGGCCTGAATGCCGTTTGTTCCCTCGTAAATGGGGGCAATCCGTGCATCACGGTAGAACTGCGCCGCGCCTGTTTCCTCTACAAAGCCCATGCCGCCAAAGACCTGAATAGCTTCGTTGGCAACATCCACGCCGATCTCTGTGCCCCACAGCTTGACCAGCGGGGTCAGTAGCGCGACCCGGGCCGCCCATGCAGCTGCTTTTCGGGTATCTGCTGTCTTGATGGCCCTGTCATTGGCAGCGATGGCCGAAAATGTCAGCAGGCGTCCGGCCTGTGTGCGGGCTTTCATGTTCATTAACATACGCCGGACATCAGGGTGATGGATAATGGTGGCTGGCCCCTTGTGCTCCCCCACCACGGGTTTTGATTGGACACGTTCCCGCGCATACCAAGCGGCATGCTGATAGGCCCGTTCAGCAATGGCATAGCCCTGTAGCCCGACATTCAGGCGTGCATTGTTCATCATGGTGAACATGCAGGCCAGCCCCTTATTTTCTTCACCGACAAGCCAGCCAACAGCTCCCTCGCGCTCCCCAAATGACATGACGGCTGTCGGGCTGGCATGAATCCCCAGCTTGTGTTCCAGCCCCGTGCAGATAACGTCATTGCGGTCACCAAGGCTGCCGTCGGGATTGACCAGATATTTCGGAACCAGGAACAGGGAGATTCCCTTGACGCCTTCCGGTGCATCATTCAGGCGGGCCAGAACCATATGAATGACATTGTCCGACAGGTCATGGTCGCCATATGTGATGAAAATCTTGGTGCCTGTAATCCGGTATGCGTTCCCCTCCCGAACGGCCCGTGCCTTGATCTGTGATAGATCGGACCCGGCCTGTGATTCCGTCAGGTTCATGGTGCCGGTCCATTCGCCCGAGATCATTTTCGGCAGATACAGGGCCTTTTGTTCTTCGGATCCGTGGGCGTCCAGCAGATCCACGGCGCCCTGGTTCAACATGGGGCACAGGCCAAAAGCCATGTTTGCAGATTGCCAGATTTCCTGTACGCCAGCTGCAACCAGCCAAGGAAGACCTTGTCCCCCGTATTCGGGATCAAAAGGAATGGCATTCCAGCCCCCGTCACGGTAGCGGGCATAAAAGGACTGTAGTTCCGGGAAGGTACGAACCGTGCCATTCTCAAGACGGCACCCCATGCGGTCACCAATGCTGTTCAGTGGTGCCAGTTCCTGACTGCCCAGCCGCCCTGCTTCTTCCAGCACGGCCTGTACCAGATCATCCGTTGCGTCGCTGTAGGCAGGCAGTGCCGTGATATCCGACAGCCCGACCACTTTCATGGAATGCATGATCTCTTTCAGAGGGGCAGTATAGTCAGCCATGTTTCCTCCTGGCACATCCCTGTCATCAGGTCTTCCCGGGAAGGGTGCAGGATCAGGTTAATCCATGCAAGTAAAAGGGTATATTTTTCCTGCTCTCCCACATGATGAGCACCCCCGACACACGATGTGCAGGGGTGCTTCATGCTGTCAGCGCTTGCTTTCAATGTGTTCAGTGATGTAGCGGTCCAGCAGGCGCACACCGAAGGCTGTGGCGCCCTTGGATACCAGGGGCAGATCCTTGTTGGTCCAGGTTGTTCCGGCAATGTCCAGATGTGCCCATGGTGTTCCGTTTTCTATAAAACGGGCCAGGAATTGGGCTGCTGTAATGGAGCCGGCACCACGACCGTCGCCGACGTTTTTCATGTCGGCTATGTCTGATTTTATCAGCTTGTCGTAGCTGTCTCCCATCGGCAGGCGCCACAATTTTTCCCCCGTTTCCTGCCCGGCCTTGGTCAGCTGTCCGGCCAGTGTGTCGTCGTTGGAAAACAGTCCGGCGTGCTCCATCCCCAAGGCAATGACGATGGCCCCTGTCAGGGTCGCAAGATCAATAATAGTGGCCGGTTTGTACTTGCGCTGGGCGTAGGTCAGAACATCGGCCAGCACCAGCCGCCCTTCCGCGTCGGTGTTGATGACTTCGATGGTCTGGCCACTCATGGACCGGACAACATCCCCCGGGCGCTGGGCTGTGCCGGATGGCATATTCTCGACCAAGCCGAGGAAGCCAACCACATTGGCCCTGGCCTTGCGCCGGGCCAGGGCTGCCATCAGCCCGGTCACCACGCCGGCTCCGCCCATATCCCACTTCATGTCTTCCATGCCACCGGCTGGCTTGATGGAGATTCCGCCGCTGTCAAAGCAGACACCCTTGCCAATAACGGCCAGAGGTGGCGTTTTGGCCTTGCTGCCGTTCCATTCCAGTATCACGGTCCTGCTGCCGCGGACAGAGCCTTGCCCGACGCCCAGCAAGGCATTCATGCCCAGTTTCTTCATCTCTTTTTCAGTCAGGACACTGACCTTGATGCCAAGCTTCTCCAGCTTCTGGCATTCTTCGCTGAACTCAACCGGACCTAGGATATTGGCTGGTTCACTTTGCAGGTCCCGGGTCAGGAACACGCCCTCGGCCACGGCTTCCATCGGGGCAAAGGCTTTTTTGGCCAGATCATGGTCTGCGGTTGAAACAATCAACTTTCCAACCTGTGACTTGTCATCTTTCTTTTCTGTCGCTTCGGTCCGGTAGCGATCAAAGCGGTAAGAGCGCAGGAGAGCCCCTATGGCCATGTGCGCTGCTGCCTGTGCGATAGGGACATTGCATCCGGGGAGAGCATCGACAACAAGTGTGACGTCTTTGTCCTTTGCGTTGGCTATGGCTGACCATGTGGCTCCGCCAAGCCGTTCGAACGCGGTCGTATCCAGCTTCGCGGCTTCACCCATGCCCAGAAGAACAAGACGGGACAAGCCGCTGCCAGCTGGTGCGAGAATGGTCAGTGTCTGCTCGGCCCGTCCTTCAAAGGCAGCAGCTTCCATGGCCCGGCTCAGGTGTCCTCCGCCAGATTTGTCCAGGGAACGGGCCGTTGCGGTTAATTTGCGCCCGGCAAGAATGCCGACAACAATTGTACCCGAGGCAGGTAGGGCAGGTTTGGCGAAGCTTATTTTCATTGTCTGTCTCTCTGTGCTTGTCCGCGGCCATAAGGGGGCCTGTGAAACCAGAAGCGATGATGGCCGTGCAAATCGAAGTTCTTGTGGATATTTACCCCTTTCCGGATTCCTGAAAAGGTATAACTGCCGGTATGGGCGCGAAATTCTTGAATGTTGCGTGAAAATAAAGGCACGACGGATGGTGGAATTTTGCAGCCATGTGCCCTAAGCTTTTGCCCGGCTTTTGGGGGAGGTTCTTGATATGCGCATCCGATATGCTGTGTTGCTGTTCTTGGTTGCATTCTGGACTGTCATCATGTCTGCAGATGACGTATTTGCGCAGTCTTACAGCTGGCGTAATGACGTCTCGCCTGATCTTGAGGGGTCTTGGGTAAAGGCCGGGCAAAGGTGTGAGGACAGTGGCAGCCTGCTGATGATCTTTTCCTCCGGTGGCTATCGCTGGCGCAAGGCCGCCACCGAATGGGGCTATGCCCGTGGCAAGTATTCCTGGCAGCCGGGAAGTGGCAGTGTTTCCTTCAAACTGCAGCGGTTTGAGCCTAGCGACAGTCCTGATTTCCTGTTTACAGTCGTGGGGGCAGAGATGCGTAAATACACGTATGCTTCCGGCCAGTTGACACGTTTTTCCAAGTGCCGGTAAGCCTTGATTGAGCGTGTATAGATTTGTTTATTGGCTAATAAGGTAAGGAACGTGCAGTGCTTGTTGTGTTTGGTGCGCTGTTGCCTGTGGTGATGCTTCTGGGGCTTGGATACGGCGCACGTGCGGCAGGCTTTGTTTCCCCGAGGATCTGGTCTGTCCTAGAGTGGCTGACCTACTATATTCTTATCCCTTCCTTCCTGATCCATGCCTTGGGTCACCGCCCGCCTGAGCCTGCTGTAATTGGGGGGATGGCAAGTGGTATTCTTGGGGTGTCATTATGTATGACGCTGGCCTTGTGGGTTGTTCCTGTCCTGTTCCCAGCCTGTGATCGTGCGGCTTTTACATCTGTTTTCCAAGGGGTTATTCGTGGAAATACCTTTATTGCTCTGGGTGTTGCCGAGGGTTTGTGGGGGCCGCCCGGTCTGGCTTTGGTTGCAGCGGCGGCTGGCGTAACAGTTATTTTATTCAATGTGCTGTGCGTTGGTACTTTATCGGTTTCTTTGGTGCAGGCGCAGGGAACGTGGCATCTTGTCCTCAAGATAACCTTGGCCTTGGCACGTAACCCACTGATCTGGGCCTGTGTTATTGGCTGGGCTGTTGGAACAGGGGTTATTTCTGTTACTACCGGCCTTATGGATGGTCTGGGGCTTGCCGGAGCAGCTGCTGTGCCCATGGCTTTGTTGGTGGCTGGCTCCGGGCTGCGGTTTGGTCCACTGGGTGCAAGTTGGTTGATGGAGGCGCTATCTTCTCTGCTCAAGCTCTTGATTATGCCCGCCGGTGGGGTGTTGGCGGCGCACCTGTTGGGGCTGGAAGGTATGGTGCGTGCGGTGGTCATTCTCATGCTCGCGTTGCCAGCCCCGCCTTCAGCCTATGTGCTGGCCCGGCAGATGGGAGGGGATGCCCCGCTTATGGCCCGCATAATATCTTTACAAATGATCCTAGCCTTTTTTACCCTGCCGGCCACGGTTCTTGTGGCCGATATGTTATAGAATCCCTCTTTTCAGTGCCATGCAGTGAGGAAGGGGCTTGTGAACACCAGATAATGGAAGACTTCTGTGACTGATATGCCCGATTTTCGCTTTCTTGCTGACAGTTTGATACCGGTTGTTTGCAAGGCTGGATCTGCGATCATGGGGATTTACGAAAGTGATTTTGCTGTCCTGCAAAAGGACGACGATTCACCTGTGACGGCAGCGGATCGTGTTGCCGAGGACATTCTGGTTCCAGCTCTGCGTGATTTGACGCCGGATTTTCCCGTTGTGGCCGAAGAAGCTGTGGCTGCGGGGGATTGCCCTTCTGTGGGGAGTGGGCCGTTCTGGCTGGTTGATCCTTTGGATGGCACAAAGGAGTTTGTGCGAAGGAACGGCGAGTTCACTGTCAATGTCGGGTTGGTTTCAGAGCAACGCCCCGTCTTCGGGATTGTGTATCTTCCGGTCTCGAATGTGCTGTATCTTGGCTATGGTTCCGGTGGTGCATTTCGGTATACGGGTGATGGCCTGCCGGAACGTTTGCAGTGCCGTGCCCCCGGAGCTGAAGGATTGACTGTGCTTTCCAGTCGTTCTCATGCCAAGGGAGACGCTCTTTCGGCTTGGCTTGCCGACAAGGTTGTTGCCGGTATCGTGCACGCCGGAAGTTCGCTGAAGTTTTGTCGTTTGGCAGAAGGGACGGCTGATGTCTATCCCCGCTTTGGTCCTACCAGTGAGTGGGATACCTGTGCGGGCCATGCTGTTCTTTTGGCTGCCGGCGGGCGCATGACTTGTCTTGACGGTGCACCTTTTGTCTATGGCAAGCCGGGTTTTGGCAATCCGGGCTTTATCGCCTCCGGCTTGTGATGCGGGTTCTGTCCTGATGCCTGTTATCCCATTTTCTGATCCGACAGCGCTGACGGCTGCAGCAGGTCTCCTTCGTTCAGGTAGCTTGGTCGCGTTTCCGACTGAGACAGTCTATGGTCTTGGTGCTGACGCAACCCAAGATCGTGCCGTTGCCCGCATTTACGAGGCTAAGGGACGGCCATCGTTCAACCCCTTGATCTGTCATGTACCGGATCCGGAATCCTTGGTGCCCTTGGTTCACTGTGATGAACGGGCCCGACTGGCTATGGCTGCCTTCTGGCCCGGGCCACTAACCCTTGTTTTGCCACGGCGTGAGGGGTGCTCTCTTTCTTCCCTGGTTTCAGCGGGTCTGCCCAGTGTTGCCGTTCGTGTACCGGATCACCCCTTGGCTCTTGCCCTTCTGCGCGAATGCGGGCGCCCGGTTGCCGCGCCTTCGGCCAACCGGTCAGGATCTATCAGCCCGACGCTTGCTGCTCATGTTGTTGCCAGCTTGGGTGACCGTGTTGATATGGTTCTGGATGGGGGGGCGTGTGGTGTCGGGGTAGAAAGTACGGTTGTGGATTTGACGGGGCGTCAGGCTGCCTTGCTGCGTCCCGGGGGGATTTCGCGGGAACGTCTGGAATCTGTTCTTGGGCCGCTGTTGTGGGATGTCGCCAATGATGTGGCACCGCATAGCCCCGGTCAGCTTTTGTCGCATTATGCTCCTTCTTGTCCCGTTCGCCTTGATGCTGTGTCGGCAGGGCCAGGGGAGGCATTGCTCGGTTTCGGTGCTGCCGGTATGACAGCGGGAGCCACGCTTAACCTGTCTCCTTCCGGGGATTTGGTTGAAGCTGCTGCCAATCTTTTTGCCATGTTGTTCGAGCTGGATGCTGCCGGTTGGGCTGGCATTGCCGTGATGCCTATTCCCGATCATGGTTTGGGATTGGCAATCAACGATCGTTTGCGACGTGCAGCTGCCCCGCGTGATCCCCGTCAGGGTTTCTTTGTCTGATATGGGGGCCTGCACGAGTCTTGGTTTTGGCTGGTGCAGGTTCCGGTCAGCGTGTTCCGAATGGTTCTTCGGCCAGTCGCTTGTGCCCACCGCACGCGCCAATAACCTTGGATTGTGGTGAGAACTTGTTCCACACCTTCTCATGGAAGTAGAATACGATGGTGTTTGCGGTTGGTTCCAGTAGGGCAACCCCCGTCGCGATGGCGATGGAACCGGTCAGAAGATAGGTGATGGCAAAGCCAACACAGAAATGCAGGACCGCAAAACTACCCGTCTTCAGGATATCACGCATGCTGCGGTGCTCCACTCACAAGAACAGTATTTCCATTAGCATGCCGCATTTCTTTGTATGATTCCAGAGAGCATTTTCTCTTTGTATGATTGAGACATGCCAAGATATACCATTCTTTCTGTTGTGGGGATTGCGGTATATGAGAACCAACATATAATCCCTGATTTTATAAAACAGGTTTCGGGGTACCTTCTGTGTCTATAGCTGATCATATCTTGTCCGAACTGTATTCTGTCATCGGAGCAGAGGGTGTTCTTGTTGATCCTGAGGCCCTTGATCCGTTTCTGCGTGAGGAACGTGGGCGGTATCGTGGCGCATCATCGCTTGTTGTGCGACCATCTTCGGTTGATCAGGTCTCCGCTGTTGTACGGCTGTGTGCCCGCCACGCATTAAGCCTTGTCCCCCAGGGCGGTAATACAGGGCTATGTGCCGGCGCCGTTTCCGATGCCGGTCAGGTTATTCTGTCATTGGGGCGCATGAACCGGATTCGCTCCATAGACCCCGTCAATTTTACCATGACTGTGGAAGCCGGTGTGGTTCTGGAAACGATCCAGAAGGCCGCATTGGACGCAAATCGCTTTTTCCCTTTGTCGCTTGGTGCGCAGGGCTCATGCCAGATTGGTGGTAATCTGGCAACCAATGCGGGAGGTTTGAATGTCTTGCGCTATGGTAATGCCCGCGATCTGTGCCTGGGGCTGGAAGTTGTGCTGGCAGACGGTCGGATATGGAACGGCCTGAAGCACCTTGGCAAGGATAATACGGGTTATGCGCTGAAACACTTGTTTATCGGGGGGGAGGGGACGCTCGGCATTATCACCGCTGCTGTTCTGAAGCTTTTCCCCCGCCCGCTGGAAAAGCAGACAGCACTGTGTGCTGTTTCCGATGTCCGCTCTGTTCCTCATCTTCTGGCTTTGGCACGCTTCCTCTCGGGTGACCAGGTCAGTGCTTTTGAGCTTATGGCCCGTTTCTCTCTTGAGCTGGCATGTCGTCATCTTGATGGTGTTACAGATCCTTTTGAGTCTCCTTGGCCATGGTATGTCCTGGTTGAGTTTTCAACCACCCGGGCCGGAACAGATTTGCGCACGGTGTTTGAACGCTTTCTGGAAGAAGCGTTTGAGCAGGCATTGATCGGCGATGCGGTTATTGCCGAGAGCGGGCGGCAGGACGCTGCATTCTGGAGAATGCGCGAAGGGCTGCCCGAGGCCCAGAAGCACGAGGGCGCTTCGGTCAAGCACGACATATCCGTTCCCATTGCCAGTGTGCCGGAGTTTCTGGAGCGGGCTATGCAGGCTGTATCTCAGGCCGTTCCTGGGATCAGGCCGTGTCCATTCGGGCATGTCGGAGATGGTAATATCCACTTTAACCTGACCCAGCCCGAGGCAATGTCTTCAGCTGATTTTCTTGCCAAGTGGGAAGATTTGAACCGGATTGTCCATGACATTGTTGCTGACATGGGCGGGTCTTTTTCCGCCGAGCACGGTATCGGGCGTCTCAAGGTTGATGAGATGCTTCGTTATAAGGCAGATGAAGAGATTGATATGATGCGTAGGGTCAAAAAGGCCCTTGATCCCCAATATATTCTTAATCCCGGCGTTATCCTTTGCAGCGATCGGGGATAGTGCCTTCCAGTAAACAAGTCCCTCTCAGCTGATCTATCCTTGGCTCTGTATCTTGCTGTCACCATTCAGACAGGCCGTCTCAAAAGTTCGGGGCGGTTTGTCCTATGGCAGTTATTGTTGGAGAGTGGTGGGAATCCGTGAGAAAGGGTCGGTCGGGACGTAATGGCCAGGTGGCACAGGACACTTGCGGCGGCTCTGTCGGCTTGGCTTCTGGCCCCGGCATTCGGGGGAGCTTTTGCGTCTGAACACCATATTCTGATGCTGTTGTGGCGTGGTGAAACCGCTGTCGAGAGCGCATGGCGAGACCGTATGAACCATTCCGGAGTACCGCATCAGGTTACAGTTCTGTCTGCAGAGCAAGACCGGGGGCGTTTGGTTGATGGTTTGCGTAAACTGCGCAGCCAATTTGATGGCGGGCAGATTAGCTTGATTTATTGTTCAGAGTCGATGGCTTGTATGGTGGCGAAGCAGGTCGTGCGTGGCGATGTTCCCATTGTGTTTGCCAATGTTCTGGACCCGGTAGGGACTGGCGTTGCCAATTCCTTGGTCGTTCCGGGGCTTGGAACGGGTGGCGTGAAAGGAGGAGTGGCTGTTGGGGAACAGCTTTCTGTTCTGCGTGGCCTTGTTCGTTTCAACAGCCTTTTGTTCCTCTATAATCCACGTGAATACAACTCCATCCTCTCCCGCAATGCTGTAATGGACTGGGCCGAGAAAGAGGGGATTCGTGTCGAGGAAAGGCGTGTTGTTCCCGGCAGTATAAGCCTTGATGAAGTCATTTCTGACCTCTTCGTCGGGAAACTTGCTGCCGATGTACTGTTTGTCTCTGATGACAGTTATGTGACGTCACGCGGACAAGAAATTGCGGAAACCGTGGGGGAACGTATTATCCTTTTGGCAGGTCGTCATGAGTTGGTGCGGGCTGGCTGGGTTGCTGCCTGGGCTCCGGACGAAGCTGAAATCGGCCGTATGGCCGCAGATCTGACTTTGGATGTGTTGGGTAAGGGCACAGACCCGGGGCTTGAGGAGGTTCGGATGCCCAAGCCGCAGTTGTTTTTTGATGCAGCGGCTGCCAAGCGGCATAATATTGTGTTTCCCGTCGGTGTTCCTGGTCCGGGGGGCGTGACAGAAAAGGCTGTTCCATGATAATTCTCCGTTCAACCCTGTTACGGTTCTCGGCTGCTGTTTGTTTTGGGCTGGCCAGTGCGGTCTTGTCTTTTTCGGCTGCAGCTGCAGAGCAGAGGACCGTTCTGATGGTTCTGTGGCGTGGTGTTACGGCGGTTGAACAGTCATTCCGCTCCAAGATCGAAGAGAATGGGTACTCGGTAACGTATACCGAGATTTTGTCCAAGCAGGACCGGGCCGTTCTTGGCGAGAAGATACGGGCCTTGCAGGAAGATATTGCGGGCAAAAAGTTTGATATTGTCTATTGCTTCGGGACAACAGCGTGTCAGATGACAGTGCAGGTTGTTCGTGGTGCTGTGCCGGTTCTTTTCGTCAATGTCTTTGATCCTGTCGGTGCCGGCCTTGTCCACTCCATGAAAATTCCTGGTGGCAATGTAACGGGCGTTACAATTGGGGTCCCTGTTAACGCGCAGCTTGATGCCTTGTCGCGTCTGGTACCTATCAAGCGTCTGTCTCTCCTGTACAATGCGCGGGAAAGCAATGCGAACTTGTTTGCTGATCAAGTTCGCGGTTGGGCAGGACCAGCCGGGGTAGAGGTGTTGGAACGCCGGGTTGCCCCGGGGACGGATGCGCTTGAACGTGCCTTGGTCAGTATCTCGTCCGGTGAATTGAGTGCAGATGCCCTGTTTATCGGAACCGACAGCTACCTGATTTCACAGGCTGCTGATATTCATCAGGCTATTGGTTCCCGTATACCGCTTTTTGCTTCTGGCGAGGATCCTGTACGGAAGGGGTGGCTGGCAACCTGGGCTCCGTTGGCTGAGGATATTGGGCGTGCTGCCGCTGAAATGGCGTTGGCTGTTTTCAAAGGACAGGATGCATCCATGCTACCTATTGTTCTGCCCAAGCCCCATCTGATTGTTTCAAAAGCAGCAGCGGATCTGCACAAGGCCACGATTCCTGATGGAGCTGTTGTTTTGCCCTGACAGTTAGTCTTATCTCTACCTTTATTATTTTTATCTGACGCAATAAATCAATCCTGAATATTTTTCTTGTGGCGCATCTTATCCCGCTTTTTAAGCTAAAATATTGAAATTATGACGATATAAGAACTGCTATCTTATATCGAGATGGCAGTCCTGCAAATAAGTCCTGTTTTATTTTGTGGGTATTGGGGCAGGATGCGCAGGCCTAGGGGTGCAGGGATACTGGGGCTTGTGGTCTTGGCGTAAGTTATGGAGGCGCACCTGTGCTCCCCGATTTTTCTTCTTTAGTTGTCTTGTTTGTGGAACAGGTCTCGGGTTACGTCTTGTTGGCTTGGGTTTTGGGGACCACATTTCTTTTATCTTCAGTCTGTACGTCATACCCGTCATGGTCACACAAGGCCGTGCTTATGATTGGGGCTGTGCTCTTGTCTGTTTTGTGCGGGTGGCTTGACGCAGCTTGTTTTGGCCCCCACTGGGTTGTTTTCCCCATAGCCGGTGTGGTGATAGCCTGTCTCCTGCAAGGTCTTGTTGTGGCGGGGGCCGTAGCGGTTACCAGTTCCCTCTGCCTTTATGGTCTGGGGCTTTATGATACCATTACCGCATTTTCAATGGTGGCATGTGTACTTCTGGTTGGGGTGGTGTGTCACCTGTGCATACGTTATCGAGCTTCTTTTCCCCTTTTGCCCAATCTGTTCGTTATTCCTCTGGCGACGCTGCTGTCTGTGTCCCTGCATTATATGGTCATCCTCTTGGGAACAGATCTGATCGGGCCTGATCAATCGTCTTTACTGTTTGCCGCTGCATTTACCCTTCTGGTACAGGCTGTTTCTAGTGCAGGCTTTGTGTCTGTCTTTAAAGTGTGTATACGTGCTACCCGTTTTGATATGACTGCCGCGTGGAACAAGGCGCAGGATCTTGCAGGCAAGCTTCAAGGGTTGTTTCCGATCCTGGATCCCGAGCGAGCAGCTTCTGTTGCAGAGCTTCTATGGCACGGCCTTGGTGTCAATGGTGTTTGCGTAACAGATGGCTTGCAGATCTTGGCCCGTGTGGGTGACGTGCCCGATGCATTTCGTCCTGATGACATAGCGTCCTGCAAGAATCCAGCGCAGCTCTCTCAGACGGTTTTTCCTACCCGTTGTCCGGGATCTGATTCAGTTTTGGTCATACCTTTTGGCAATGGGGAAGGAGAATATAGTGGGCATCTGGTGTTCTTTGTTTTTGATTATCATCCGCTTTCTTCATGCGTCGTGGCCTTGACGGAAATGGTTGGGGCATTGCTCTTGTCGGCATGGGCTGCGGAGCGTGGTGTACAGCAGGTTCGTATGCTTGAGGAAGCCAGGGAAGAGTTGGTACGGGCCCGGCTTAACCCTCATTTTCTGTTTAATGCACTGAATACAATGGCTGCCGCTGTTCGTCATGACCCTGATCATGCGCGCCTTTTGATCCAGAAATTTGCGGCATGGTTGCGCCGTAATCTGGAGCATCCGTGGCGAGAGGCATCTTTGGAAGATGAACTGGAGCACGTGACCAGCTATCTGTCTATCGGGCAGGCACGTTTTGGAGATCGTCTGAATCTGGAGATACACATCCCGGATGACCTGTACCAGGAAAGTGTACCTTCCTTTGTGCTGCAGCCGCTGGTGGAGAATGCCATCAAGCATGGTGTTTCCCAGAGTCTGGGTTCTTGTACTGTCCGTATTCGGGCACACCGTGAAGAAGACCGCCTGGTTATAGCGGTGGAAGACAGCGCCGGGCTTTACAGTGAGGACGGCTCTGCTGTGGTGAAGGGTATGGGCCTTGGCCTTATACGGCAGAAAATTTGTAGGAGCGGCGGTACGCTTGATATGACATGCCTGCCGGGAACATTAACCCGAGCTACCCTCTCTATTCCGGTATCTATGTCCAGTATGCAGGACTTGGGGTGCAAGCGGAGTGTTGCCGCATGATCCGTGTTCTGGTTGTTGATGATGAACCTTTGGCCCGCGATGCGTTGAAGGATCTCCTTCTGGATGAATGTGATGTTGAGGTTGTCGGTGAGTGTGGCAATGCAGTGGATGCCTTGGCTGCGATCAACCGGACCTCGCCGGATGCCGTTTTCCTGGATATTTTGATGCCCCGGATCAGTGGTATCGAGCTTTTGTCCATGCTTGATCCACAACGTATGCCCCGGATCATCTTCCTGACAGCCCATGAGGATTATGCCCTGCAGGCCTTTGAAGGGCGGGCCTTTGATTATGTTCTCAAGCCGATTGAGAAATTACGGTTGCAAAAAACCCTGGATGCCTTGCGTGACAAGAACCGCTCCATACCTTCTGTTACGCGTCCGTTGCTGCGGATTCCCTGCTCCGGGTTGCATCGGATCAGTTTGTTCAAGGTTGAGGAGATTGAGGCCGCTGTCTCCAGGCCCGGTGGGATTTATGTGATGACCACAGACGGCGTGGAGCATTTTACCGAGCTGACCCTTCGGACCATGGAAGACCGTACACCACTTATTCGTTGCCATCGTCAGTATATGATCAATCCCGACCATATTCGCGATATTGCGCTGTGCGACGGAGGGGGTGCCCTGATTGAAACATGCAGTAATCACACGGTGCCGGTTAGCAGGCGTTTCCTTGGGTTGCTCAAAGAGCATCTTGGTATAGCATGACCCGGTCTTTTCCTGGCGTGGGCCTGTGTGTGTTCCGTCGGGGGCGGGGGCTTTTTTCAGAACCGCTCGCAGCTGTTTTTCTGCCGCTGGCAGTTTTATCAAGCCGCTTGCTGTTTGTGTGCCCCCAAAAAGCCATAAAAAAGATAAGGTTTCATCAACAACCATAGTCACGGAGAAAGTCTATGGAAAATGCCCTGACCTTCGTGATCGTGGCCATCTGTGTTCTTGCCATATGTTATCGTTTTTACGGTGTTTTTATCGTCAAGAACGTTCTGGGCGCAGATGATTCGCAGATCACGCCGGCTCACAAGCTTGCCGATGGCAGGAACTATGTGCCGACTCGTAAATGGGTGAATGCCGGGCAGCACTTTGCTGCCATTGCCGCTGCTGGTCCCCTGGTTGGTCCGGTTCTGGCGGCCCAGTTTGGTTATTTCCCTGGTTTTGTATGGCTGCTGGTCGGCGTTGTCGTTGGTGGCGCTGTACATGACACGGTCGTTCTTTTTGCTTCGATGAAGCATAACGGAACTTCCCTGTCTGAAATTGCCAAGGCCGAGCTTGGTCCCGTTGCCGGTGTGTGTACCGGTCTGGCCATGCTGTTTATTATCACCATTACCATGTCCGGTTTGTCGATGGTCGTGGTTCATGCCTTGGAACGGAACCCTTGGGGGACGTTTGCCGTGGCCATGACGGTACCGATTGCCATCTTTGTTGGCCTGTTCGAGCGGATTACGGGACATGCCCGTGCAGCGACATGGGCAGGGTTGATCGGAATCTTGGCCTCTGTGGTGGCTGGTCCTTATATTCAGGGCACGCTGGTTGGTGAATGGCTCAGCCTGCATGTTGACACGGTCGCCCTGTCGCTGCCGATCTATGCATTCTTTGCCAGTGCACTGCCTGTCTGGCTGCTGCTGACCCCACGTGGTTATTTGTCCAGTTTCATGAAAATCGGGGTGTTTGGTGCCTTGGTTGTTGGTGTTGTGTTCATCAACCCGACGATTCAATTCCCTGCCTTTACCCAGTTTATTCATGGTGGCGGTCCGGTTCTGTCCGGTCCGGTATGGCCCTTTATTTCGATTACTATTGCCTGTGGTGCGATCTCTGGTTTCCATGCCTTCATTGGCTCAGGAACAACGCCGAAGCTGGTGGACAAGTGGTCTGATATTCGTCCGGTTGCTTTTGGTGCCATGTTGGTAGAGTGCCTGGTCGCGGTTATGGCTCTGGTTGCTGCAACTTCCCTGCCTGTGGCGGATTATTTCGCCATTAATGCAAAGCCGGAAGTGTTCGCGGCGCTGGGCATGGATGTGGTCGAACTGCCGCGCTTGTCCGAGGCTGTTGGCATTGACTTGGCCGGGCGTACCGGCGGTGCGGTGACCTTGGCCGTTGGCATGACGTACATCTTCACGAAAATCCCCTGGTTCTCGACCCTGTCGTCGTATTTCTTCCAGTTCGTGATCATGTTTGAGGCCGTCTTTATCCTTACGGCGGTTGATTCCGGGACCCGTGTTGCCCGTTACCTGATCCAGGATTTCGGCGGCAGCTTGTGGGCACCCCTGAAGCGGATTGACTGGGCTCCGGGCGCCATTGGTGCCAGTGCGTTGGCCTGCCTGGCCTGGGGATACCTTCTTAACTCCGGTGATATCAACTCGGTTTGGGCCCTGTTCGGGGTGTCCAACCAGCTGATGGCCACCGTGGGTCTGATTATCGGTGCAACTATTATCCTGAGGCTCTCGCAGAAGCGCATCTATGTGCTGACCTGCCTGGTGCCCTTGGCGTACCTGTTTGTCACCGTCAACTATGCTGCTTTCTGGATGATAGAGAACGTTTATCTGAATGAAATGGCAAGGGGTTACAGCCCGTTTAATGCAGGTCTCTCGCTTATCATGATGGGACTTGGGGTCGTGATCCTGATTTCGGCCATTGGCAAGTGGGCCGAAATGCTGCGGGCTGCAAAAGCCCCGGCATTCGGACCCGCTGCGGCCGAATAGACCGGTTACCCGGGCAGTCTTGTGTTGGCTGCCCGGGCTGCTCCAAAGGAGATAGTAATGAGTGTTCAATCCAAAAACGATGCCTTTGCCCTGTGCTGGTCCGGTTTCCGGGATGGTGAGTGGCAAAAAAAGGTCGATGTGCGCGACTTTATCCTGCGTAACGTCACCCCTTATGAAGGCGATGACAGCTTTCTGGCCGGTGCGACAGAACGGACCAAGGCATTGTGGGACAAGCTTGGCGAACTGCTGAAGCTTGAGCGCGAAAAGGGTGTGCTGGATGTTTCTGCGGATCGTCCGTCTTCCATCCTGGCCCATGACCCTGGCTACATCGACAAGGACAATGAGATCATTGTCGGGTTGCAGACCGATGCCCCCCTGAAGCGGGCTATCATGCCCAATGGGGGTCTGCGTATGGTCGAGAGCGGTCTTGAGGCTTATGGTTTCAAAATTGATCCGGCTGTCCAGGACGTCTGGACCAAGTACCGCAAGTCCCATAACCAGGGCGTGTTCGATACCTACACCCCCGATATTCTGGCTGCCCGCAAGAGCGGTGTGATCACCGGCCTTCCCGATGCCTATGGTCGTGGCCGCATTATCGGTGACTATCGTCGTGTTGCCCTTTACGGCGTCGATTTCCTGCGCCAGGACAAGCAGCGTGAGTTCCATGAGCTGGATAACCACAGCTTTACCGAGGACGTGCTGCGCCTGCGCGAAGAGTTGAGCGAACAGTGGCGTGCCCTTGGCGAGCTCCAGGAGATGGCAGCCCGCTATGGCTTTGATGTCAGCCGTCCGGCAGCCAATGCCCGTGAAGCCATCCAGTGGACCTACATGGCCTATCTGGCGGCTGTGAAGGAACAGAACGGTGCGGCCATGTCCTTCGGCCGTGTGTCCTCGTTCCTCGATATTTTCATTCAGCGCGATATCGAAGCCGGTGTCCTGACCGAAGAGCAGGCCCAGGAGATGATCGACGATCTGGTGATCAAGCTGCGTATTGTCCGCTTCCTGCGTACACCCGAATACGACCAGCTGTTCTCAGGTGACCCGACATGGGTGACAGAATGCGTTGGTGGCATGGCTGAAGACGGGCGTCCCTTGGTTACCCGTAACAGCTTCCGTTTCCTGAATACCCTGTACAATCTGGGTCCGGCTCCGGAGCCTAACCTGACGGTCCTGTGGTCCACCAGCCTGCCCGAAGGGTTCAAGTTGTTCTGCGCCAAGGTTTCAGCAGATACCAGCGCCATCCAGTACGAGAACGATGACCTGATGCGTCCGAAGTGGGGCGATGACTATGGCATTGCCTGCTGTGTCTCTGCCATGCGCATTGGAAAGCAGATGCAGTTCTTTGGTGCGCGCGCCAACCTTGCCAAGGCCCTGCTGTACGCGATCAACGGTGGTGTTGACGAAAAGACCGGCCAGACTGTAGCCCCGGGCATGGAGCCGATCACGGCCGATGTCCTTGACTATGACGAAGTCATGGAACGTTTCGACAAGACCATGGACTGGCTGGCTGTGACGTATGTCAAGGCTCTGAACTGCATTCACTACATGCACGACCGCTATTCCTACGAGCGGATCGAAATGGCCCTGCATGACCGTGATATCCTGCGGACCATGGCCTGCGGTATTGCCGGCCTGTCTGTTGCGGCGGACTCCCTGTCTGCCATTCGTCATGCCAAGGTTCATGTTGTTCGTGATGAGCGCGGCTTGGCCGTTGATTATCAGATCGAGGGTGACTACCCGGCGTATGGCAACAACGACGACCGGGTTGACAGCATTGCGATCTGGCTGACGGAAACCTTCATGAAGAAGGTGGCAGCCCAGCCAGTCTTCTACCGAAATGCCATGCCAACACAGTCTGTGCTGACCATCACGTCCAACGTGGTATACGGCAAGAAAACCGGGAATACCCCGTGCGGGCGTCGTTCCGGCGAGCCGTTTGCCCCGGGTGCCAACCCGATGAACGGGCGCGATACCAAGGGCTTTGTGGCTGCGGGCGCTTCGGTTGCCAAGCTGCCATATGACGCTGCTCTGGACGGCATCAGCTGGACGGCTTCGGCAACGCCTGATGCCCTTGGTCGTACTCCGGACGAGCGGGCCGCCAACCTGGCCGGCTGCTTGGATGGTTTTGCGGAAGCAGGTGGTTTCCATGTCAACGTCAACGTCTTCAATCGCGATACGCTGATCGAGGCCATGGAACATCCCGAGCTGTACCCACAGCTGACCGTTCGTGTGTCGGGCTATGCGGTGAACTTCGTCAAGCTGACCCGTGAACAGCAGCTTGATGTGATCAACCGCACTTTCCACGGCGCCATGTAAACTTGTTACCCGGAGAATGACGCGTATGCCTATGTCCCTGACCCGCCCCCATGTTCCGGTTGCTCCCGGTGGGGATCATCCCTGTGGCTATCTGCATTCGGTGGAAACCGGGGCGGCGGTTGACGGACCGGGGATGCGCGTCGTTCTGTTTTTGTCAGGATGTTTGTTCCGGTGTTCGTATTGCCACAATCCGGATACCTGGAAACTGCATAACGGCCGCCTTGTCACACTGGATGAGGCGGTTGCCGAGGTCAGCCCCTATGCCCGTTTTCTCAAGCGCAGCGGCGGGGTGACCTTGTCTGGCGGAGAGCCGCTGATGCAGGCTGCTTTTGCCGGTGCCCTGCTGCGGCGCCTGAAGGACGAATTTGGCCTGCACTGTGCCTTGGATACGCAGGGGTTCCTGCATGCTGATGTGGATGATGACTGGTTTGATCCGGTCGATCTTGTCCTGTTGGACATCAAACACAGTGATCCGGATGCCTACCAACGTCTTGTCGGACAGCCATTGCAACCGACCCTTGATTTTGCCCGTCGCCTGGTTCGACTTGGCAAGTCGATGTGGATTCGGTATGTGCTGGTTCCCGGCGTGACCGACGGGGCCGCGGATATCGACCGTCTGGGAGAGTTTCTGGTCTCACTTGGTTCAGCGGTTGAACGCGTTGAAGTTCTTCCGTTTCATCAGCTGGGTGCTTCCAAATGGGAGTCGCTTGATATGGACTATCCCCT
Organism: Haematospirillum sp. 15-248; assembly: GCF_012102665.1. NCBI lineage: Bacteria > Pseudomonadati > Pseudomonadota > Alphaproteobacteria > Rhodospirillales > Novispirillaceae > Haematospirillum > Haematospirillum sp. 15-248. Next base: position 55,067 of record NZ_JAAVTF010000005.1, read on the forward strand.
GGCTGATACTCCGGTTCCGACAGCGGAGCAAACTGATGCTGCACGCAAGCGTTTTGCGGCGTATGGTTTGACCGTTTACTGATTTTTTTCTGTTCCGGCCGGATCATCATTCTGCGCCGGCCCTGCGACGAGGCGAGTTTTTGTTATGAGCGATACCCAAAATCTGGTTCTGGTCATCAACTGCGGTAGTTCATCGCTGAAGTTCGCGGTTTTTGCCGGAAGCAGCCAGGAGTCTGAGCTGTCAGGTCTTGCAGAGTGCTTGGGAAGCCCGGAGGCCCGTCTGAAATACCGGATCCACGATGGAGAAAGCCAGACGGTAGCCTTGTCCGGGCCGGGTCATGATGCGGCGCTGGCGTTTATTTTGGGGGTTTTGGGAGAGCAGGGGCTTCTGGGGCGTGTCACAGCGGTTGGGCATCGTATTGTGCATGGGGGTGAACGGTTCTGTACTTCGGTTGTGATTACGCCCGAAGTTCTGGCCGATATCGAGGCCTGTACCCCGCTGGCCCCCCTGCATAATCCAGCCAATCTTCTGGGTGTTCGCACGGCGATGGCAGCCTTGCCGGGTGTTGCACATGTTGCTGTTTTTGATACGGCTTTCCATCAGACCATGCCGGAAACAGCCTTTGCCTATGCTGTGCCGCAGCGATTCTATAGCCAGCATGGTGTACGGCGGTACGGTTTCCACGGAACCAGCCACCGGTTTGTGGCTGCACAGACAGTTGCCATGCTGGGGTTGGATCCCGATGATCACGGCATTGTGATTGCGCACCTTGGTAACGGGGCATCGGCAGCGGCTGTCCTGAATGGGCAGAGCGTCGACACTTCCATGGGGATGACACCCCTGGAGGGGTTGGTGATGGGAACCCGCTGCGGTGATATCGATGTTGGTGCGGTTCTGCATATGGCCCGTTGTGAGGGCTTGGATCTGGACGGGATCGATCGTGTCCTGAACCGTGAAAGTGGGTTGCTGGGGTTGTCGGGCCTGTCGAATGACTGCCGGACCCTAGAGCAGGCGGTAGCCGAAGGTCATGAAGGAGCCAGGTTGGCATTGGCTGTTTTTGTGCATCGTCTGGCACGCACGGTCGGAGCTTTGGCAACATCCTTGCCGCGGCTGGATGCTTTGGTCTTTACGGGTGGGATCGGTGAGAATTCGTCGCTGATCCGCCGTGATACCATCGCCCGCTTGGGGGTTTTCGGCCTGACACTGGATACCGCAGCAAATGAGGCCGCGGTACGGGGCAAGGCCGGTGTGATTTCTGCCGGTAGCAAGCCGGTGGCGGCTGTTGTGGCAACCAACGAGGAATGGATGATCGCCAGCGATGCCTTGGCGCTGGTTTCGTCTTCTTCCGGCTTGGCATAAGGGGGAGTACCGATGTCCTCCAAAACGTTCTTTCTTTCGGCAACAACCCGCGATGCAGGGCTGACCTCTGCTGCTTTGGGGCTGGCCCGCGCGTTTCAGCGCAGTGGTCTGAAGGTTGCCTTCGCCAAGCCGGTGGCTCAGCCGGACTCTTCTGGACCTGTTTCCGAGGGGGACCTGGCTGATCCATCTGCCCAGTTTGCCCGTCAGCTTTGTCTTGCCGAAGTGGCGTCTTCTATACCTTTCGATGTTGCGGAAACCCGCTTTACGGCCGGCGACATCGACGGTCTGATGGAAGATGTGGTTTCTATTGTTGAGGCGGTGGCTGCCGGTGTTGACGTTGTTGTCCTGGAAGGGCTGCTGCCCCTGAATGGCAGCGGTATGGCAACGGCTCTCAACGCGGCCATGTGTCGCAGCCTGGATGCCGGTCGGATTGTTGTTGTCCCCGGACAGAACCAAGGTCTGGATGCCTTGGCTGCTTCTGTGGCCAAGGCTGTTCGCCTTCCCGCTGCAGACCGTTCTCCGGTCGGGGTTCTGGTCAACAAGCATGCGGCAGATGTTGATGCTTCGGCCTTGCGGGTTGCCATGGAGAAGGCCGATGTTTCAATCCCGCTGATCGGTATTGTCCCTTGGGAGCCACGGTTACTGGCTCCCCGTTTGTCTGATGTGGTGCGTGCCCTGGATCTGAAGGTGCTGCATCATGGGTCTCTGGAAACATCACGGGTCCGCAATATCGTTGTGGCCGCCGGTGAATCCGAGACCTGTATTTCCCGCCTTGGGCCTGGTGCTCTGGTCGTCAGCCACTGTGACCGTGGCGATATTGCCTTGGCTACAGCTCTTGCCAACCAGAGGGGCGTGCCCTTGTCCGGACTTCTGTTGACCGGTGGCGGGACGTTGTCGCCACGGGTTGCTGATCTGGTGATGCCCCCCAGCTCCGGTACCCTGCCGGTTGTTATGGCGAAGGAAGATACCTTTGCTGTAGCTTCTGCCCTGTCCCGTCTGGCCAGCGGGGTTGCTGCCGATGACTTCGAGCAGATGGAGCAGGTGATTGATTTCGTGGCAAGCCGTCTGGATACGGGGCCTTTGCGGCGTATCATCGGTGAGCCTTCCGAGCTTCGGTTGTCGCCTCCCGCCTTCCGTTACCGTCTGATCCGGGAAGCCCGGAAGGCCGACAAGCGGATTGTTCTGCCCGAGGGTGATGAACCCCGGACCCTGGAGGCCGCGGTGATCTGCCATCGCAAGGGAATTGCCCGCTGTGTTCTGTTGGGTAATCCGGGTCGTATCCGCGAAGTGGCGGCTGCGCGTGGTCTGGAACTGCCCGAGGGACTGGAAATTGTTGATCCGGAATCTGTCTGTGACCGTTATGTGGACCCGCTGGTCGAGCTGCGCAAGGGCAAGGGATTGACCGCACCCCAGGCAGCGCAACAGTTGGAAGATACTGTTGTGTTGGGAACTGTTATGCTTGCCCTGGACGAGGTTGATGGCCTTGTATCCGGTGCCGTTCATACAACAGCCAACACGGTGCGCCCGGCACTTCAGTTAATTCGGACAGCACCGGGTGCCAGTATTGTCTCCAGCATCTTTTTCATGCTGATGCCGGACCAGGTTCTGGTTTATGGCGACTGTGCCATCAATCCAGACCCCGATGCCGGGCAGCTGGCCGATATTGCCATTCAGTCGGCGGATTCCGCGCGGGCTTTTGGCATCGATCCCCGTGTGGCGATGATTTCCTATTCAACGGGAACATCGGGTAGTGGCGATGATGTCGAGAAGGTGCGGCAAGCGACCGAGCTGGCCCGCTCCCGTCGTCCGGACCTGACCATAGATGGTCCGATGCAGTACGACGCGGCCAGTGTTGAGAGTGTGGCCCGGAGCAAGGCCCCGGACAGTCCGGTGGCCGGGCGCGCGACGGTTTTTGTCTTTCCGGATCTGAATACCGGCAACACAACATACAAGGCTGTCCAGCGTTCTGCCGGTGTGGTCAGTGTCGGTCCGATGCTTCAGGGCCTGCGCAAGCCGGTCAATGATTTGTCCCGTGGTGCTCTGGTGGACGATATTGTTTATACAATTGCCCTGACGGCTATTCAGGCTGCGGCGCGACCGGTTGAATCCGGTGCCTGACGCCAGGGAATACGGATTGAGATAAATCAGGGCCGGGTTTGGTTTGAACCCGGCCCTTTTTTGGTCTCTTCCTGATAAAGCCATTGATTTCCGGTGAGCGTCTTCTCTACCGTGATCCTGCTGAACCGGGTGGAGGGTGTTGCGATGAAGCGGTACGGATTTGTAGCTGTCGTGGTTTCTGGCCTGCTTGTCGGGTGTGGCCCGAAAGTCCCTCCCGTGAACGCTCCGCCAACGGCTGGCCCGGTTGACATGGATCGCTATATGGGAACCTGGTACGAAATTGCCTCGTTGCCTGCTCCGTTCCAAGAGGGGTGTGTGGCAACCACAGCCAAGTACGAGAAGACTTTTGATGGAACCATAGAGGTGACAAACCGCTGCCTGCACGAGTCTTTCCGTGGACGGGAGCGGGAAGCAAAGGGAACCGCGCGTCTCGACCCCTTGCAGCCCGATGGATCCCGTCTGTTTGTCAGCTTCTTTCCGTTTACCGAAGGAGCGTACTGGGTCCTTGCCCTTGACGCAGGCTATCGGTGGTCCGTCGTTGGTTCTCCTGACCGGCGCTATCTCTGGATACTGTCGCGCACCCCGACGATGAGTAAATCCCAGTACGAGACCCTCAAGGCCAAGGCAGAACGTCTGGGATACCCGGTCTCGAAGCTGGTGCTTACCCAACAGCCTCCCATTCCCTGATGGTTCTGTTACCCGGTAAAAAGAACCCATAAAATCGGCAGGATAATGGCTGTGGCCAAGCCGTTGAGACCCATGGACAGGCTGGAGAATGCGCCGCTGACTTCGCTGTGCTGAAGGGCGCGTGCTGTTCCGACGCCGTGGCACACCGTGCCCATGGCTACACCGCAGGCCCGACGGTCACGAACCCCGGTCAGGCGCAGGATCCCGGGGCCAACCACGGCCCCCAGGATGCCGGTCAGGATAACAACAACCGCCGCCAGGGAAGGCAAACCACCGATCTGCTCGGCGATTCCCATGGCTATGGGGCTGGTAACGGACTTTGGTGCTATGGATGCGAGTGAGACGGGGCTGACACCGGCTGCCCATGCCAGAGCAATGGCGCTGCCGGCCGTACAGACTGAGCCTGTGCCTATGGCTACGACAAGGGCCCGCAGGGAGCGGCGCACGCGTCCCAGCTGGTTGTAAAGCGGGACAGCCAGTGCCACGGTAGCTGGCCCCAGCAGGAAATGGATGAGTTGTGCTCCACTGAAATAATCGGCGTAGCTGATATTGCTGATCTTGAGGACTCCGACCAGCAGCAGCATGGCCGTCAGAACGGGATTTAGAATGGCCCGCCGTCCACTTTTCTCGAAGATCCACAAGCCGGCAACATAAGCTAACAGCGTGATGGCCAGTCCTGTCAGGGGGCTTGTGCTGAGGTCATTCCAGACGTTGGTGATATGCGTGGACATCATGAGGGAGGCTGTTCCTGTACATCATGACCGGACTCCGGTCCGCCATGGGGTTCTGCAGAGAAGCGTGTACGGGGTGTCATTGCCTGCATGACATGGCCCGTAACAATCAGGCCAAGAAACGTTGATCCCACGACCGCCAGTGTGATTCCCCTCCATTCCAGGGCCAGCAGTGGTGCCAAGGTTACGACTCCTACCCCTGCGGGGATAAATAACAGGCCAAGATGTCGCAAAAGTGCATTGGCCGTGGACTGTAAGCCCTCCGGTGGAGGATCGGCCAGTCCCCCCCTGCGCAGGAGAAAGCCACGCACCAGAAGCCCGGAAAACAACAGAACCATACCAAGGACAGGGCCTGGCACGGGAATGCGGGCTATGCGGGCCAAGGCTTCCCCCGCAAACTGGCAAACAACGAGGATTGCAATAAAACCTAGGGTCATGGGTGTCGGATTCTCTTGCTTCTGTTGCTGTACAGGTGAAACCGGAACCATGCTGGCATGTTGGCTGCCCTGTTTTCCAGCCCTAAATGACATGAGAAAAAGCAAGCTTTGGCTTTGTGTTGCCACGTGCTTTTTGTCAGCAGAATTATTTGCAGGCAGGTTACGTGGTCCGGATGGACACATCCGGGTCTGCAGCCTTGCCGGGGTTTGGAAAAGTGCGGTATCCCTCGGTATGCACAAAGCGGTCGGGAAGTATGTCCTGTCGTCGGGGTGTGCCGGTTATTCTGGTCCATGGCGAGTGGGGCCTTTTGGTGGTTTCCTTATCGGTATGGGCAGAGTGACTTGACCGAATTCAGTACTGGATGAGGGCAGGAATGGACAAAGGGCGTTCCCCGCGCAAGATGTTCACCGCAGAGGTTCAGCTGCGTAACCGCTATGGCGGTGACGCCTCCCCTGCTGGTGGCGCTGTTGTTGCTGCCTCTGATCCCGAAATGCGTGAAGAGGTTTCCGCCCTGAAGAATGAGGTCAGTCACCTCAGTCATCTCCTCAGAACATATGTTATTCCGCCGGAAGACGAGCAAAAGGCCGCCGACGGGGAGCCCGATCCCGAGGATCCCTTGGTGCAGGAGTTTGAGCGTCAGCGTACCGAGGTGCGCATTCTGAAGATGGAGTTGCGGGCTTTGGCCAACTCCATTCAGGAGACGAAACGCGAAATTGCGCAGTTGCGGACCAGTGACGGGGATTCTGATCGGCTTGATATTGTCGCCGGTGAACTGGATGCCGTTGTCGGTGCAACCGAGCGGGCGACGGATGGTATTCTGGAAGCGGCCGAAAAGATCGACAACGCCGCTCAGAACCTGCGTTCCAAGGCCGATGATGCTTACTTTGCCCATCTCGCCGAAGATATCAGCGAACATGTTGTGTCAATTTTCGAACATGCCAACTTCCAGGATATCACCGGTCAGCGCATCAACAAGGTCGTCAGCACGCTGAAGTTTGTTGAAGAGCGTATCGACAAGATGATTAATATCTGGGGTCAGGAAACCTTTGAAGAGCTTCTGGCTGAAATGCCTGATACGCCGGCCGGTGATGACGAGCGTCGCCTGCTTAACGGACCACAGATGGCCGAGAGAGCGATTTCTCAGGGCGATATCGACAAGCTGTTTGGCTGAATATCCTGTTATCCGGCTACGTACGTTTGCTTGAACCGGGGCTGTGAAGGCCCCGGTTTTTTGCTTGGCTTCTCTTGGCGCATTCCCCGTGTGTCAGGTATACTCCGTGCCTTGGGGTTGCCCTTGCTTCAGCAGGGGTGTTTTCGTCCCGTCTTTGCTCCTGACGGGGATGACAGGGTGTGGGGTTTGTGATGACCGATGTGCATGCTGCCATGCAGGCCCTGATGTCTGCGAGCCGTATCAAGGCAGACTCGGCTGCCGGGCGTCCGGTGCGCCCGGTGGTTACGATTTCCAGGGAACATGGGGCATTGGGGCGCCAGGTCGCAGAGGCTCTGTCTGCTCATTTGCAGGTTCCCCTGTATGATCGCGCCTTGATTGGCAAGATTGCCAGCCGCCTTGATGTTGACCAGGAGACGGCGAAAATGCTGGATGAAAGCGTGGGGCGTGCCAGCGATTTATGGCTGGTGGGGCTTTTGAAGGGGAAAGATCTTTCCAAGGATGCCTGGCGGACCCACTTGGTGAATATCTTTCTGGGGTTATCCAGGGTTGGTGGCGTTATTCTCGGACGTGGTGCACACCTTGTTCTGGAGGATTCCTGTGCCCTTCGTCTGAAGCTTGTTGCCCCGCGGGCTGTGCGGATCAAGAGGATCGCCGAGCGTAATGCCGTGTCGGAGGCCATTGCCGACCAACAGGTTCTGCAGGCGGATACAGCGCGTTTGTGTTTTCTGAAAGATATGTTTGGAGCCCGTTCAGATGATCCGGCGGCGTTTGATCTGGTTCTGAACACGGCACGCCTGGATAATGTGGACACTATTGTTCGTCTACTTGCAACGGCCTATGAGGGGATTGCCCGTTGCCATCAAGTGCAGGGCTGATCATTGTCTGACATGTGGGGTTTGGGGGAATTGATGGTGGGGAATCATGCAGCCACTGTGAAAGTGGCGGGGAATATCGGGGATCGGTCAGTCCAGGTTTGGTTGTGGTCTCTCTGCGCCCTGGTTTTTTGCATGGTGCTTTTGGGGGGGGCAACCCGGCTGACGCAGTCCGGACTCTCTATGGTGGAGTGGAGGCCTCTTGACGTCCTGCCCCCTATGAATGAGGTCGCATGGCAGGAGATGTTCCTGCTGTACAAGGCATCTCCCGAGTACACGCAGCGTAATGTGGGTATGGATCTGGCCGGGTTCAAGGGTATTTTCTGGCTGGAATATGTTCACCGCCTTGTGGGGCGGCTGGTAGGTGTTGTGGTGATGGTCCCGCTGCTTGTGTTTGTAGCGTGTGGTCTCGTGGATCGTCGTGTGTTGCGCCGTATCCTCGGGCTTTTTGTTCTTGGTGGTCTGCAGGGAGCACTGGGCTGGTTCATGGTTGCCTCGGGCCTCGTTGACCGTCCGGATGTCAGCCACTATCGCCTTGCTGCGCACTTGATGCTGGCTGTTGTCCTGTTTGCAGCCCTGTTGTGGATGGCCTTGGACCGTACCGTTCCCACCGTCTTCTCTCCGGCACCAGAGGGTGCCGTACGCGGTTCCTTGCTGTGCCTTGGCATGATTATGCTGACCATGACATGGGGAGCTTTTGTTGCGGGCCTTGATGCAGGGCTGACCTACAACACCTTTCCCCTGATGGATGGGCATATTGTTCCACCGGGGGCGTGGGTGCAGGATCCTTGGTGGTATAATCTGGTGGCGAATGTTGCAACGGTACAGTTTATACATCGGGCTTTGGCGCTTTGTACGGTTGTGGTGACCTGCGTCGTTGCATGGAAACTTTGGGCCACATCATTGACCAAGCCTGTCCGTTATCTTGCTCTCGCCTTGGCTCTTGCTGTTTGTGTACAGCTTGGTTTTGGTATTACAACCTTGCTTCTGGCTGTTCCTGTCAGCCTTGGTATCGTGCATCAGGCGATGGCTGTTGTCTTGGTAGGCCTGTGTGTAACCCTTATTTTTCGGCTTGTGCGTGGGTGATAATGAGTGTTGACGGGCAGCAGGGCAAGGCATGGGGTTTGCGGCTCGCAACGCTTTTTTCCCTGTGTCTTGTCGTATTAGCTGCTCTCGTATCTCTTTCGCTTTCAGAACGCAGGGTGCGTGAACTGGCGTTGGAGTTGTCCCTACAGGAAGTCTGGGGGTCTTTGCCGGCCCTGAGTTCAGCTCTGGAGGGATGGTCCTCACAGACACAGGCTCCCGCAGAACTTTCGCATGATCTTGCCTTGGTTGTGTACAGTCTTGTCATGAGGGAGATTCATCATCTTCCCGTGACAGCCGTTGTGGTGGTTTATCCAGATGGGTCTGCGGTTATCCCGGATGCAGCTCCTGCCTTGCCTGATCTTTCCTCTGATCCCTTGTGGCTGTCTTCGGCCTTGCGTGGATACAAGTCCGTTTGGTTGCAGGATCATGGTACGTCTGTGGAAATTATTGCCGCACTTCCTTTGGAGCGTCGTGACGGTAGTCTTGTTGGCGGGGTTCTGTTGCGTCTGGATGCCAGCTCAGCCCTGAATGAACAACAGATCTTTTTGCGGGTGTATCGTTGGTGCGTTGGGGCAGGGTTTGGTGTTGTCTTCCTGATTGTTCTGGCAATCTGTGTCGTGTTCTGGCGGGCCCGGGGACACGATCGCCAGCTTCTGGTGAGGGAAGGGGCGCTGCGTCGCCATATGGAGGAAAGTATAAGCGCGTTGTCTTGCTCCCTGCAGGATATTACGGGTCCTTTGCCGGCAATGATTGCCCGGGTTGACCATCGCCAGCATTATGTTTTTGCAACAGCCGAATATTGCCGCTGGTTTGGCACTTTTGGGACATCCTCCGTTCCGGTTGGTACCAACCTTCTGGCCGGGGAGAATTTTGAATTTCATCTGGGTGAGAACTACGCCCAGGTTTCTGATCTTGTTGTGGCCGCTCTGGATGGGTTGTCTGCGGTTTCCGAGGGGGTCTGGTCATTCCCTGACGGAGTGCGCTGCGTCAGGGTCGAATTACAGCCTGTTTTTGAACGGGCTGCCGTGCGGGGTTTCTTCATTTCCATTACGGACATTACGGCCATGAAGCGCCTGGAACGTGATCTTCGCAATGCGCGCGATCGGATGGAAGAAGAATTTACCGCCCGAACCCTCGAGCATAAAAGGACGGTTGAAAGCCGTTTGGCCGAAGCCTTGGACCGGGTATCCGAAGGTTTCCTTCTTTGGGACAGCCAAGACTGTCTTCTGATTTGTAATCAAGCATTCCGGTTGCTTTTCCCGTCACTGACCAAACGTGTTGTACCCGGCATTCATTATGCCGAAGTCGTAGCCTTGCTTGATGCTCTTGAGCAGCCTGTCTCGGTTGCTTCTGCATCAGACGGTCATGACCGTGATCCCGGAGATGCTTCCGGCCAACGCTCCCGTCCACGTGAACGTTGCTTCCGGGATTCTTTGTGGGTCCTGATGACAGAAACCAGGACGCCTGAGGGGCTGACGGTCATGACGTTTACCGATATCTCGGAACGAAAAGCGGCCGAGTTGGCCTTGTTGTCGTCAGAGGCTGATTTGCGTGAGCTACACAAGATCAGCAGTGATCCGGACCAAGGAATGGCCGAGAAGGTTCCAGCCCTCTTGCAGCTTGGGTGCAAGCGCTTTGACATGACTGGTGCCTGTCTTGCGCGTTGTCAGGGCGATGTCCTGATTTCGGACTACGTGGTTGGGAGGCATGATGATCTGAAGGTGGGACAGGTTGTATCCTGCGCCGGAATGTCGTTGTCTGATGTTCTGGAAGGGCAGGAAATTCTTGTGCCAAGCTGTACACAGGAGGAGACAGGTCAAGCCTGTCTGGCTGTGCGTGTTGTGGCTTGCAGACGCACGTGGGGTATCTTGTTCTTTCGTGGTCCGGGAAAGACAGGACATTGCCTGCAGCCCGCCGACCTTGAGTTTGCGCGCTTGTTGGCCCTGTGGATCGGGGCCCGGATTACCCACGTTGAGACAGAAACGCACCTCAGGGCAGCCTTGGAGCAGGCGGATGCTGCCAGCCGGTCAAAGTCTCTTTTCCTGGCAAATATGAGTCACGAGTTGAGGACGCCGCTGAATGCGATTATCGGCTTCTCCGATGTTATGGCCAGTGAGATTTTTGGTACCCATACCGCACCCCAGTACAAGGACTATTCGGCCAGTATCAAGGAGTCAGGGCAGCATCTTCTCTCTATTATCAATGATATACTTGATACAGCCAAGGTTGAGGCCGGGCATCTGACGCTTGATGACGATGTGATAAAACCGGTTGACCTGATTGATGGAACAATCCGTCTTCTTCAGGGCCAGCTGTCTGCCGCAGGGCTGACAATGCGCACAGATATCCCCTCAGATCTCCTGTCCATCAGGGGAGATGCGCGACGCCTGCGTCAGGTCCTGCTGAACCTGTTGTCCAACGCGATCAAGTTTACTCCTTCAGGCGGTGTTGTGACCGTTACTGCCTTGTACCCTTCTGCGGATGGTATGACGATAACGGTTTCTGATAACGGCATTGGTATGCGGATCGAGGATATTGCCGTTGCCATGGCCCCGTTTGGTCAGATTGACAGCAGTTTGTCGCGCCGACATCAGGGAACGGGTTTGGGGCTGCCCTTGTCCCGTTCCTTGGTGGAGGCGCATGGGGGGACATTATCCTTGGTCAGTGCGCCGGGTAAAGGGACCGAGGTTCGCGTATGGCTTCCCCCTGATAGGCTTGTTCAGGGAGCCTGAGTTTATCCAGAAGCGCTTTTTTGTTATTTTCCGGGCTGGTGATTTTGCTGGGAAACGCACATAGTGTGGGCGTTCTTGACGTTTGGACCGGAGTTTTCGCCATGGTTGATCGTGCCCTTACCGAAGATCTGTTCTTCTCTCGTGCCGGGCTCGACCAAGATGCAACGCGCAGTATCGTTTCTGAGGCATTGTCCGGGGCTGATGACGGAGAGCTTTATCTGGAATACAGGCAGTCTGAATCCGTTTCGCTGGATGATGGGCGTATTCGTTCCGCTTCCTTTGATACAGCACAGGGGTTTGGTCTGCGGGCCATCGTGGGGGAGACAGCAGGGTACGCTCATGCATCGACCTTGGATGAAGCCTCCTTGCGTCGCGCAGCGGCCACTGTTTCGGCTGTACGTGGTGGTTATTCCGGGACCTTTGCTGCGCCACCTGTGGGGACAAACCAATCTCTTTATACAGATCAGAACCCCCTTTCGCCGGTTCCTTTTTCAGTCAAGGTTGGGGTGCTGGGAGAGATTGATGCCTATCTCAGGGGGCGTGATCCGCGTGTTCGCCAGGTTATGGCTTCCTTGGGTGCGTCCTGGCAGGCTGTTCATATCATGCGTCCAGACGGTGAGGCCGCTGATATTCGTCCGATGGTGCGCCTGAGCATCACCGTTATGGTCGAGAAAGATGGCCGTTGTGAAACGGGCTCATGGGGGCAGGGTGGGCGTATCAAGTACGACTGGCTGCTGGAAGAGGAAACTTGGAAGACTGCGGCAGAGCGTGCCCTGAATCAGGCATTGGTCAATCTTGAAAGCGTTGATGCCCCTGCCGGTGAAATGCCGGTTGTTCTGGGATGTGGGTGGCCGGGTGTTCTTTTGCATGAAGCTGTCGGGCATGGCCTGGAAGGAGACTTCAATCGCAAGAAGACGTCGGCCTTTTCCGGGCTGATGGGGCAGCGTGTGGCAGCTCCTGGTGTGACTGTGGTTGATGATGGAACTTTGCCGGACCGGCGCGGGTCGATCACGATTGATGACGAAGGTACGCCTTCAGCCCGTAATGTTTTGATCGAAGATGGCATTCTGAAAGGTTATTTGTTTGACCGGATGAACGCCCGCCTGATGGGGGTTCGTTCATCCGGAAACGGGCGTCGGCAGTCGTATGCCCACAAGCCCCTGCCGCGTATGACCAACACCTTCATGCTGGGTGGCTCGTACGAGCCGGAGGAAATTATCCGAAGTGTGAAAAAGGGCCTCTTTGCCGTTAATTTTGGCGGTGGCCAAGTCGATATTACGTCTGGAAAGTTTGTCTTTGCCTGTACAGAGGCCTGGAAAATTGAAGACGGCAAGCTGACGGCTCCGGTCAAGGGAGCAACCTTGATTGGCAATGGGCCCGATGTTCTTACGCGTGTCTCCATGATCGGCAATGATGTGGAGCTTGATGCGGGAATTGGCACATGTGGCAAGGATGGCCAGGGGGTTCCCTGTGGCGTTGGGCAACCAACCTTGAAAGTAGAGCGCCTGACTGTTGGTGGCACAGGTGGGTAATTCGGTGCTTTTGGTAGTATGTGTTCTGCACTGCAATGGTAGTGCCTATTGTAACCCGGGTGTTGATCCCAAGTCTTCATTGTCTTGAGTATGGATTCGCACTCCATAGATGTATTGTTTGTATCAAGCCCCTTTCTGATGGCACTCGTCTTATGTGCGTTGTGAACTTTCTCGTCGCATAGGTACTGGCATTTGGTTCTTACGTACCATGTGTAAGGGCGTCAATTTTTCGAACATATTCTTAATCTACGTGCTGCGGCATTCGCGTTAGTCAAAGCGAATGCCGCAAAAGGTATGAAATTTCCCTTTTTATTTAGCTATGGCCGTCCGTCAAGGGGTCGTTTTAACCATATCGGGCAGAGCTAAACCCTGATATCACATGTGAAATACAGGACTTGTGTATCTTGAGGCTGGCACTGGCTCAAGTTCACCCCATGTGCGTGTTTTTTCTTTTTTGTATTTTATTTTCATAGCACTGTTTTCGTATTTACGGTCACAGAATCTGGTTTAGGGGGTGCCCTTGTCGCCCATAGAGTATTCCAGAGAAGGTTGCTTCTGTATGCGAAAGTGATGGACAGTCGATCTGGTCCGCAATATTACTTCGTAAGCGTTTGATGTATGTCAAGGCAAACACTCGGGCTTCGTTTTAGCGTGGCCCTTGGAATGAGAAAAAGAAAATAAAGTTCGCAAACCGTTGAGTCGAAATCTCGGATGGTTTCCCGTTGGTGCGGTGCGAAACGACCCGCGTTCTAATAGGGAGGCTGATTGAAAAACCGAGCCCATACCAGCAGAGGTCGTGTGTAGCATGTCTCAAGTTGTATCATCATCAGTGCCAAATCCGTCGGCGGCCGCAGTCGGTCCGGCTGCTTGGAGCCGCCACGACACCACGTGGATGCTGGGCCTTTACGGGACGGCAATTGGTGCTGGAACCCTGTTTTTGCCTATCAATGCGGGTATTGGTGGGCTGTGGCCTCTTTTGCTGATGGCCATCATTGCCTTCCCGTTGACGTACTTCTCCCACCGGGGGCTTAACCGTTTTGTCATGTCCAGCCGGAAGCCGGGTTCTGACATTACGGAAGTCGTCGAGGAACATTTTGGCAGTGCAGCTGGGAAGATTATTACCCTGCTGTACTTCCTGACCATTTACCCCATTTTGATGCTGTACAGCGTTGCTGTTACCAACACGGTTGAATCCTTCATGATCAACCAGCTTGGTTTGGCTGATTGGGTTCCGCACCGCGCTGTTCTGTCCCTGATCTTGATTCTGTCCTTGATGGCTATTGTTCGTCTGGGTGCGGAAATGATCGTCAAGGCCATGAGCCTTCTGGTGTATCCGTTCGTTGCAGCGTTGATGATTCTGGCTATTTACCTGATCCCTGAGTGGAGCTCTGCTGCCTTTGACAGTGCGGGAAGCTTTTCCGACGCCGTTTCTGGCGTGACATTCTGGAAGACCGTATGGCTGGCAATTCCGGTGATGGTGTTTTCTTTCAACCACTCGCCGATTATTTCTTCCTTTGCGGTTGACCAGCAGCGTTTGCATGGTGAGCACGCGGAACCAGCTTCCAGCCGGGTTCTGTTCCGTGCCCATGCCATGATGGTCGTGTCTGTCATGTTCTTTGTGTTCAGCTGCGTGATGAGCTTGTCGCCGGCCGACTTGATGGCCGCGAAAGAGCAGAACATTTCCATTCTTTCCTACCTTGCCAACCATTTCTCGACGCCTGCTATCGCCTGGGCTGCGCCTTTGATTGCGATCATTGCTATCAGCAAGTCATTCTTGGGTCACTATATGGGCGCCAAGGAAGGCTTTAATGGCCTGATCCAGCAGGAACTGCGCCAGCGCGGGAAAGTTATGTCCGGTTCTGTTCTTGATCGTGTTGCCGCTGTATTCATGATCCTGAGCTGCTGGATGGCTGCAACCTTTAATCCCAGCATTATCGGCACTATCGAAAGTTTGGGTGGTCCGGTTATTGCGGCGTTGTTGTTCCTGATGCCAATGTATGCCATCGCCAAGGTTCCTTCGATGAAGAGGTACTCTGGCGCGTTCAGCAACATCTTTGTTGTTTTGATTGGGTTGATTGCCATGACTGCAATCTTCTTCGATCTGCTGTCCTGACCGAAAAGCGGGTCCGGCCGGAGAGAGCGGCCGGGCCCTGTCAGGCGAAAGTTATCCGGGAGATTTTACCATGTTCAGTATGTCTGACATCTACAAGATAGGCGTCGGCCCATCCAGTTCGCATACAGTGGGCCCTATGCGCGCCGGCCATCAATTCCTGGGGGCTTTGAAAGAGACGGGGAAGTTTGTCCAGACGCGCAGGATCCATGTTGATTGTTATGGATCTCTGGCCCTGACCGGCAAGGGGCACTGTACAGATCATGCCATTATCATGGGGCTGTGCGGGAATCAGCCTGATACAGTCAATCCTGACCAGATACCGTCTGTTGTCGCGGATGTTGAGGCAACGGGGACGTTGAACCTGGGGCGAACCAAGCAGCGCGTAACGTTCAGCATGGACTTTCATCGTGCGAATTTGCCCCTGCATGAAAATGGTATGCAAATCCACGCTTATGGCGACGATGGACTGATTCTCTCCAAGACGTACTATTCCATCGGCGGTGGATTTATTGTCGAGGAAGAGCAGTTCAATCAAAGGTCCTGTAGCGAAACACCGGTTCCCCATCATTTCCTGTCCGCCGAAGACTTGCTGCGCATGTGTGAGGAAACGGGTTTGTCCATATCGGCCCTGGTTATGGAGAACGAGAGAGCGTTCCATGATACCGACGAGCTGCGTTCCCATTTCCGCCGTGTGTGGCAGGTGATGCAGGGGTCCATGGAGCGCGGTATGCGTGTGGAGGGTAATCTTCCTGGTCCGATGAAAATTCCCCGGCGCGCTTCAGCTCTCCACAGAATGCTGACAACGTCCCTGAAAATGGCCAATGACCCCATGAACGTTATGGATTGGGTCAACATGTACGCCATGGCCATGTCGGAAGAGAATGCAGCGGGCGGGCAAGTTGTCACATCCCCCACCAATGGTGCCTGTGGTGTTGTTCCGGCGGTTCTGGCGTATTACGATCACTTCATTCAGCCCTTGGACGAAGATACAACGCTGCGGTTCTTCCTGTCGTCCGGCGCCATAGGTTGCTTGTTCAAGCTGAACGCTTCCATATCTGGTGCTGAAGTCGGGTGTCAGGGAGAGGTTGGGGTAGCGTGCTCCATGGCTGCTGCCGGATTGACCGAACTTCTGGGCGGAAGCCCGCAGCAGGTCTGTATGGCAGCCGAGATTGCGATGGAGCATAATCTGGGCCTTACCTGTGACCCGGTTGGTGGGCAGGTGCAGATTCCTTGCATCGAGCGTAATGCCATCGCAGCGGTCAAGGCGATCAATGCGGCGCGTATGGCTATGCACCGGATCAGCACGCCCAAGGTTTCCCTGGATAAGGTTATTGCCGCGATGTACGAAACCGGTAAGGATATGGACCCCAAGTATCGGGAAACGTCCTGTGGTGGGTTAGCCTTGCAGGTCGCGGCCGAGGTGACGATGACACCGGGCGGGGCTGTGCGTTGGGTTGAAGACGCCGCCTGATATTTTTCTCCTTTGTTGTCCTGTGCTGGGCCGCGACTGTTTCTGTCGCGGCCCAGCATTGTATGTATGCGCCACGACATGGTTCTTCCAATCAATTTGCCTCGGGGGTAACCCCATGTTAACCATACGATCATTCTGCAGGGTGTCGCGCTGACGGAAACCCCATTCCTGCACACACATCCCGGGAAGGGCGCAGCCCCGGGTTCTGGCTATTATGTGGAGAATCATGAGTAATATTCGGCGGGAGACAGTAACCTACGTTCACCACTGGACCGATCGTCTGTTCAGTTTCCGGACAACACGCGATCCGGGGTTCCGGTATATCAATGGTCAGTTTACGATGATCGGGCTCCAGGTAGAGGGAAAGCCTCTCTTGCGGGCCTATTCCATGGTCAGCGCCAATTATGAGGATGAGCTCGAGTTTCTGTCGATCAAGGTTCCTGACGGACCTTTGACCTCCCGTCTTCAGCACATAAGGGTTGGTGATATGGTTCTGGTCGGTACCAAACCGGTCGGGACCTTGGTGCAAGACAGTCTCTTGCCCGGTCGTCACCTGTATCTTTTGTCGACTGGTACCGGGCTTGCGCCGTTTATGAGTGTTATTCGTGACCCTGATGCCTATGAGCGTTATGAGAAAATTATCCTTGTTCATGGGTGCCGGGAAGTGGCAGAGCTTGCCTATGCCGACTACATTACCCGCGAACTTCCGAAGCATGAATTCCTTGGGGATTTGGTGCGGGACAAGCTTCTTTACTATACGACTGTAACTCGCGAACAGCACCCCGTTCAGGGACGCATTACGACCCTGATAGAGAGTGGAAAGATGTTCAGTGATCTTGGGTTGCCAGAACCTAATGTTGAAGATGACCGGTTCATGCTGTGCGGGAGTCCTGCCATGCTGACGGATACGACCAAGTTGTTGGAAGGCCGTGGCTTTCACGAGGGAGCATCCAATGACCCCCGTCAGTATGTTATTGAAAAGGCGTTTGTCGAGAAGTAGTGACCCTCTTAGTGTCGCATGCTGACAAACAATAAAAGAGCCGGAACGTCCCTGTTCCGGCTCTTTTGCAGTACTTTGTACCCTTTAATGGGAAAGGTTGGCTCGTGCGGCCTCAAAAGCAGCCCTTACATCATCCGGGCGCACACCATCGCGGTTCATGACCGCCATGATCAGAGGATCGTCCAGAAGAGTTTCCAGGTCCGGATCTTCCCATGCCATGGTACGGCGCTTGGCAAGGACATTGCTGCGCACAGAACGCAGAAAAGCGCGGCGGGCAGTATCAGAAATCAACGATGGCATGGTCTCACCTCCCGGGAGCTGTGTGGAGAGTGCGGCCAAGGCACTTGGTCCATCCGGATTGCAGTGCACAAGTGACAACACGATAAAAAACCACCAATTCGTAAACATGTACCAAGGCGAAACAAGGGCAGGGCAAAAAAAACTTGTGAAAACCGGAAAAGAAGAGCGTGCTTTCCGCCGACTCCGCCAGACCTGCGAGCTTTCCTTGACGGTCTACCCAAGGATGATCTGTCTTCCCGTAACCCTCCGAACGATAGCTTGGACGGCATAAAACCCACGCTAAGTCCGGAGCAACAAACAGTACTGTTTCGTCAACAGGTTGGCCAGAGCGGGAGGCATTGCGCTTGTCCTGCCGGACATATCCACAGGCACACCCACGAGTATTCAGTATAGGAGTCCCGTTTCAGGGGTCAATGTGCCATAGAGGACTATTCAGTCATTTTTCATCAGCGGTCTTCCGGGCACTGAAACAATAAAAAATCTTGCCAGTTCCCGGTCGGTCCCTTTATTGATAATGAAAATTAATATCAAATAGAATCCCTCACCCCGTCGAGGAGAGATCTGCATGTCCCCCATGAGCCTGCCCAAGGACTTTTTGACCCAGTCATACCCCCTTTCTTCCCGTCGTCTTCGCCTGGACGAAATTGCGCCGCGTTGGCATTGCAGTATCGTCGGGACATGTCTGACGCTTTCAGATCTCAGGAAGCTTGCGGCAAAGCTTTCTGTACACTTGGCTCCTGATATCAGCGATTACCGCCTGCACGGTGTCATTGTCCATTTAGCAGCCCAGAACAAGATACTGGGCAAGCAGGTTATGCGGATTTTGGACAAGCGCTATCAGGCGACAGTATCACGCTTTATGAGAACGCGTGATGAAGGGGAGTTGGCTACCCTGTGGAACGAGGCATTGGACAGTGGCGATATCCCCGGGGCTTATTGGGCCTTGATGACTCATCCGCTGGATTGCAGCGATCTGCGTGAACGCGCCTATGGTGAGGTGCATATGCTGTCCCACTTGTCCGGGGCTGTGCAGCGGGCCGATATGCAGAAGATAGTACGTCTGGAGGCATCTTTGGCTGAGCACACGGCAGAAATTGGTCGGTTGCGTGCTTTGATGGCCCAGATGCGCGATGAACGTGATGAGGCGCGACGGAACATAGCCATCGCCAGTATTCAGCAGCGCCGGGTCGAAGATTTGGCGTCGCGGTTGGCTGATCTGGAAAGTGGGGAAGTTCTGCGTACATCTGAAGAGGCCGCCCGTACGGCTCGCGCCGAGAGAGATGTTTTGGCCCGTCAGGTTGAAGGACTTCTGCGTCGTCTGGACCTGTTATCGGAACGGGAGTCGGGTGAGAGGGAGAGGAATCGGGCCTTGGAGGCTCGTGTTGTTGAGCTGGAGAATCGGCTTCGCCAGGAAGGATCAGATTCACGCGGGGCTTTTGATGGGAACAGGGTCGGGGATGATATTGACCTGAAAAAGCAGAAGATTTTGTATGTTGGTGGAATAAGTCATGTTGCCCGTCATCTGGAAGATGTGGTCCGGTCCTGTAACGGGGAGTTTATCCATCACGATGGAGGGCTGGATGATGGCTGCCCACAGCTGGCTGGCGCTGTGTCATGTGTGGACATGGTCTTCTGCCCCGTGACCTGCGTCAGCCATGAAGCGATGGTCCATATCAAGCGTAATTGCCGCAAAGCCTGCAAGCTTTTTGTTCCCTTGCCCAATCATAGTATTTCTACCTTTCGTCGGGTTTTGGGGCAGGTTCATGCCCGGATGGTGAGTTGACAATATGCCTATGGGCTAAAAGCACCCGGGGATTGTGTTTGTTTTGTTACGGTCAAGTTGTGTCTCCATGTAAAGGCAAAGCAGGTTTTTCTTGTTGCCTTCCAGGCCGACCGCCAAGATCAACGCCGGTGCATCCACGCAGTCCCGGTGGGGCATGGTTGGTCCTGGTTCCCGGCAGGAGAGATGGACATGCGATTCGCTGACGTTGGCATGACATTCAAAGTTCTGGCGGTGGTCGCTCTTATGGCCTTGGCCACGGTTGCTGCCGGTGGTTTGGCTGTCGTCCGCATGGCGGAGATTGATAATTCCTACTCTGATCTGCTTGTCCATGACACCAAGGTGCAGGTGCTTCTGGCGCGGGCCAACCAAAACCTGCTGAATGCCGGGCGTTTGGCCTATCGCCTGACGCAGGAAAGGGAGGATGCGGTCCTCAAGGGCATATCAGACGAGATCAACAACGACTTCAAGCTGTTCCGGGAACGGACGGCAGAGGCCGCAAAGCTTTTGCCCGTTTATGCCCCCCGTATCACTGCTATCGTCGAGGAGTTTGCGGTTTACGAAGGTGCCCTTGTTGAGGCCCGCGACCTGATCGTTGCACGCAAGTTTGATGAGGGGTTGATTGTTCTTGTCGACAAGGCAACCCCACAGGGTCGTACGGTGCGTACGACGGTGGCTTCCTTGGTTGATAACGTTGATGTCGAGCTGCAGAAAAAGTCGGATAATCTGGGTGATAGCGCTGATGCGGCTATTGTTGGCACGATTGTCTTGATTGTCGGTGGCCTGGTTGCCGTTGTTCTGATCGCTGTTGTTCTGGTCAAGACGACAATATCTGGACCGATGAATGGCTTGGCTTCGGTCATGGAAACCATTGCGGACGGTAATTTTGACACTGAAATACAGGGGCTGGATCGCAAGGATGAAATTGGGGTTATGGCCCGCAGTGTTGATGTCTTCCGTCAGAACGGCATCCGTATCCGCCAGATGGAGGCCGAGCAGGCCAATCAGAAGCGCCGCGCCGAGCAGGAAAAGAAAGCGGCAATGAACGCTCTGGCCGATCGTTTCGAGTCGTCCGTGCAATCTATTGTCGAAACACTGTCTTCTGCGGCTACAGAGCTTCAGGCCAGTGCGGAATCCATGACGTCCTTGGCTTCGATGTCCGCATCCCAAGGTAAGGTGGTGGCCGAGGCGGCAACGCAGGCTTCATCCAACGTGCAGACGGTGGCTTCGGCATCAGAAGAGCTGGCAGCCTCGATCCAGGAGATTGTGCGCCAAGTTTCCGACTCCAGCCAGATTACGGCCGATGCCGTTGACCAGACAGGTCGTAGCGGCGAGATTATCAAGGGGCTGGCCCAGTCTACCCAACAGATTGGCGAAGTAGTCAATTTGATCAATGACATTGCCAGTCAAACCAACCTTCTGGCATTGAACGCCACGATTGAAGCGGCCCGTGCCGGGGAGGCCGGCAAAGGCTTCGCCGTAGTCGCGAACGAGGTCAAGAGCCTGGCTAACCAGACAGCCCGCGCCACCGGCCAGATTTCCGAGCAGATCGGGGCTGTACAGAATGCGACCCATGATGCGGTGGCGGCAATTGCCATGGTGATCGAGACCATCGGGCGCCTGAACCAGATTTCTGCGGCTATTGCCTCGGCCATGGAAGAACAGGATGCGGCCACGCGTGAGATTGCTCGTAACGTGGAAGAAGCTTCCAACGGTACGGGCGAGGTGACCAAGAACGTCCGCAGCATGAACGAAGCATCCGGCGAGGTTGGTAATTCCGCCAGCCAAGTTCTGTCTGCAGCCAAGGAGCTGGCGCAGCAATCCGCAGTGTTAAGGACCGAAGTCACCCGCTTTGTCGAGGAAATCCGGAACGGGGGTTAGCCTTCCGGTTACCCGATGCACAATGTGTTCATAGCGCCCGCCGGGAAGTACAGTTTCCGACGGGTTTCCTGTTGCTGAATGTGCGCGTATGGTCCAGTGCTTGGCGGATGTCACCCAGAATATCGACCGGTGTCTCCAGCCCGGCTGAGATTCGTATCAGTCCATCGGAGATCCCGTGTTCTGCCCGCTCTTCCGGCGTATAGGTGGAATGGGTCATGCTGGCCGGGTGTTGCACCAGCGTTTCTGGATCGCCAAGGCTGACAGCGCAGGTCACAAGGCGCAGGGCATCGATAAAAGCCAGCCCGGCGGGCATTCCCTCATGCAGCTCGAAGGCAACCATGCCGCCAAAACCCCCGGTCATCTGCCGCTGTGCCAGATCGTGCGAAGGGTTGCTGTCCAGCCCCGGATACATGACGGTGCGAACAGCCGGATGTTTTTCCAGCAAGCGTGCGATAGCGGCGGCTGTAGAACAGTGCCGGGCCATCCGTAGCTCCAGCGTTTTCAGCCCGCGCAGGATCTGGCTGGCATCGAACGGAGACAGCACAGCCCCGGTCATGTCCTTCAATCCTGTTGCGCGAATAGTCGCAACCATGTCACTTGTCCCCAGAACGGCTCCGGCGGTCAGGTCACCGTGCCCACCCAAGTACTTGGTGGCGGAATGCACGACCAGATCGGCTCCCATCTCGGCCGGGCGCTGGATAACGCTGGCACCGTAGGTATTGTCGACAATTGTCACGGCCCCGGTTTGGTGGGCTATAGCCGATACGGCGGCAATATCGATCAGGCGCATATTGGGGTTGGCCGGAGTTTCGAAATATACAACGGCGGTATCTGGCCCGATAGCGGCGGGCAGTGCCTTCGGATTGGTCAGGTCCACATGGGTAACCTTGACCCCGAACCGGGCCAGGCCATGGTGCAACAGGGCAAACGTGCAGCCGTACAGGGTTTGGTCAACGATAATCTCCTGCCCGGGGGACAGCAGGGCCCACAGGGTGGCTGCAATGGCCCCCATGCCGGATCCGGTGACAAGCGCAGCTTCGGTTCCTTCCAGTGCAGCCAGTCGTGTTTCCAGCAGCGCCAGTGTCGGGTTCCCCAGACGGGTGTAGACAAACCCGGCGTCATGGCCGGCAAAGCGTTTTCCTCCGGTCTGGGCATTGGGAAATGCAAAGGTTGATGTCATGTAAACCGGCGGCACCAAGGAGCCCTGATGGCTGTGTGGATCATAGCCTGCATGAATGGCCCGGGTGGCGAACCCGGCCTGTTTTGTATCTGACATGGTACGTCCCCTGTATTTTTTGTTTTATTGTTGCCCCTTCGTCGCCGGACCCTTCACAACAGGTCCGGAACGATCGTGCACAGGGTATGTCCGGTTTTTGTTTGCGGCAATGTAAATGTGTCTTTTTCACGGTACTAGGATATCACGGTGATGTCTTGGCTACATCCGGCAGAGGATGCTGCAGGAGTGTGGGCCATGCGGTATCCCACCCGTGGGCATGATCCATGCCTGGAACCACGATCTTGACAGCCGCTGGCCCTGCTCGGCGGATAAAGGTATCGGCCAGGAAAGGGGGGACAATGCGGTCGTGATCCCCGACAAAGTGGATCTGTGGCACAGCGCGCGCGCGCGCGGCCTCTGTGACAGCATCGACAGACCCGGTCATGGGGGAAACCCGGTGATGCCGGACAAAGGCCCCGGAATCCAGGTTGCCGGCTACAGTACGTAAAGCCACCACATCACTCCGGCGTGCGGTCAGCACGGCGGCAATACTCCCCCCGCCGGAATAGCCGACCAGCTCCACCGCTGTGGCCCCGGCCTGTTCGCGCAGGGCGGTTACGGCAGCATCCACAGCCTCTATGACGGTAGGAGCCATGCGGGCATGTGTCCAGTACGACCGGTCGCATGCTGTTTCCGGCCGGGCCAGCATGCTGTATTGGCACGGACGCGCCAGCCACGCCACGTTGGGCGCTGGATCACGGGCCGCCAGCCATAACGCCACCGGGCGGTGCGGCGTGGGATCGGGCGAAGGCCGGGTGCGGGTGATCCAGGCAAAGCCATCCCCTTCTATATAAAGCCGCAATGGTTGATCCGGTGCCTGTATCCGTATCTGGGCCAGCAGAGTGAACGGCCCACTGTCCAGCCATTGCGGCTGCATACCCTGTGCCCGGCCTGTAGCCAGCGCCGAATCGAGACGATCCCCCAAAGGCCCGCCCCCACACCCGGCCAGCCCCACCATGACCAGAACGGCCAGCCAGCGATGTATGTCCATGGCACGTACGCACCGGGATACAGGCGTTTTTGCGGCGGATGTCATGGGATTGGGCTCCGTGATCAAGATTAGCGTGGCCTGTGTACACCACCCGGGGAAAGGCGTCATGGCAAACGTGCTTTTACGTTTCAACCATGAATATAATTTTCTGCAAGCAGCAATCATGGCATTTGTCGTGCTGTGGCATCTATGTAACAGGGGTGGCAACGAAAAAGTGTAGTTTGTTCAGATAGCAATTATGGAGTTAAAAAACTAAATAAAATCAACATGATGGGTGTGTTTTGCATGTTGACCCATGGCCGGAACGTATTATCAAGAGAGTCCGGCGCGCAGGCAGGGAACCCCATAACCGCAGGTGTCCATGTCCGGTGCGTGTGGTTGGCATCAACACAACACAGGAAGAGAACCGATCGTGTTACAAAAACGTAAGCATCTTTTGGCAACAACGGCGCTGGCCGCAGTTGTTATGGCAATTCCCGGCGTGGTAGGGGCGGCGGATAGAACTATTGACCTGTCGTCTTCTTCAGATACCGTAGTGCAATCCACAGCGCCTGATTCTGGTGCTGGTCAAGTTGCATCTGACGACGTAACTATTCAGAAGCACGCCTCAGCGACAAGAACGTATAAGGTCACTCCAGACCATCATACCGGCACCATCACCCTTGGTGCGGATGTCTTGGCTAAAGAAATCACCTTGGATCTTTCCGATGGTTCCAAGGTAACGGGCGTCCTGACCAGCACCGATAAGGTTGGTGTCCTGAAGTTCGTTGCTAAAGAAGGTGCATCCAGTATTGCGGGTCTTGTCGGTGCGGGTAGGGCCCTGCGTGAGGTCGAGATTACGGCCGAGGCTGTTGATGCATCCGTATCCGAGGCTGTCAATACCTACAAGCTGAGTATCAAGACTGGAGATGACAGAACCGTTACGCTGAAGTCCCTCGCTATAAAAGTGAGTGGTGGTTCCCGCAACGACCTTACCTTGGAGGGTAAGGGCACCCTGAAGATCACAAATGGCTTTGACTTTGGCAATGCCGGTATGCCCGGTAGCCTTGGCAAGGTCACAACCAAGACAGATGGCGAGGGGAACCTGGTCCTCGGCACAGAAGGTGCTGTTGTCGAGTCTGTAGTTGGTAACATTGGTGCTGCCGACAAGAAGCTGAACAGTGTAACGATTGAAGCCACTGGCAATAATGCGACGGCACAAGATGTCTATGCCAACGCGCTGCGTATGAATGCAGCCGATGGCAAGACCGCGACGGTTGGTTATGCCAAGGCAGGTACCTTGGTCGTTGAAGGCAAGGGCACAAGCATCGTTGGTGCCGGGAACAAAGGCTTTGACCTTGGCAATGTGACCACCACCAAGAACGGCCAGGGCAAGCTGGAACTGCGCGCTGCCGTGGATACCGTGGCTGGTGGCAAGGTAACCCAAAAGGGCGGCACCGTTGGCAATATTGGTACCCCCGGCGGTCGTTTTGCTGATGTCACCATCAACGCAACAGAAAACAAGGCCGTTGCAACCGGTGGCGATGTTTATGCCAAAAAGCTGACCCTGAATGCTGGAATTGAACGTACCTCCAGCGGTTCAGGCAGTTCTGTGACATACAGCGGCAATGCGATCAATCTGGGTTACGTTGGCACAGAAACCTTGATGCTTGATGGAGAGGGCACCAGCAGAATCGGTCGCAGTGGCGACAAGGCTACAGGCTTCAACATTGGCAAAGTGGAAGCTACGGGTGACGGGAAGGGCGTTCTGCACCTGTACGCTACCGAAGGGTCCAGCATTGGATCAATTGGTGCAGCTGGCAAGTCTTTGAAAGACGTTCACTTGAAGCACGGTAACCTTCGTCTTGGTACCGGCGAGGTGCATGCAAAGAACTTGCATCTGGAAGCCAATACCGCGCTGCTGCTTGATGGGCCAGTCAAAGTCCATGGTGCGCTGAACGCCCCGACGCAGGACGAAGCCACCAAGGAAACGTTCATCGACGAAAGTGGTGTCAGCTATAATTACTGGCGTGCACAAATCGTTGTCTCCCAGAAGGGTATCGATGCTGCCAACAAAGAAGGAAAGGCAGTGTTGGAGGCTAACTCGACGTCTGGCTTTACCTTTGATAGTGCAAATAAGAAGGCTTCATTCTATCAATTTGGAGTAGAAAATACGATCCTGGAAGGCAAGTTCAAGTCGTTGAGTTTGACGAATGGTTTGTCTGGTCTTGCAGGTGACGATCTCCGCCTTGCAAAATCTGTTTTTAATCATGACTATGGCACCATTCTGGCCCGGGTGACCAACACCCTTTCAGCCGACGGGAAGCTGGTTGATACAGTGGTTGCTCCGCGCAGCGACAGTGAGATTGCCCGTAGATTGTCGGTCAGCGTCGATGAAGCCAAGGCCATTAAGGCTGTGGTTCGTTCTTTGGGTGATGATGCCGAGGCCCGTGTAGCCCTGAATATGGCTCTGGAAAAGGGCAGCGATGCCGGAAATGCAGCTCGTCAGTCGGCTGTATCCACGGTGTCTCAGGCCAACCAGGCTATCAACACCGCATCCCGCGCTGCGGCTGATGCCGTTACATCCCGCTTGGCATCGGCCCGTACCGGTACTGATGTGGCCGGTCTGCAACAAAGCGGTACCGCCGCCGGTGACAGCACCCTGCGCAATGGCGCCTGGGTCAAGGCCGCAGGCAGCACCGCAACCCAGAAATCCCGTGGTGGTGTGGCTGGAAACAGCACCAACAGCTATGGGATGACCATTGGTATGGACAACATGGTTGCCGACGACGTGCGCGTTGGTCTGGCCCTCAGCACATCCAAGTCCGACATGAAGGGCAAGGGTGCCAGCCAGACAAAGACCGATGTGACATCCTACCAGGTTGCCCTGTACGGTTCGTATGAGCCAGAGGGTTTCTTCGTTGAAGGTCAGCTGGCTTATGCCCAGAACAGCGTGAAGACCTCCCGCCAGATTACCATCGGTGGTCTGGACCGGACCGCCAAAGGCAAGTATGACGCCAACCAGTACTCTGCCTCTGTCGCCGCCGGATCCCCGCTGCACCGTGGTGCCGTCACCCTGACCCCGAAAGCAGGTCTGTCCTACACCTATACCGATCCTTCAAAGTACACGGAAACCGGTGCCGGTGCGTTCAACATGACTGTTGATCCTTCGGCAACCAGCATCTTGGAAGGAAGCCTGGGTGGTTCGCTGGCCTATGAACACAAAACCCTGCGCGGTTCTGTCGTTCGTCCGGAACTGCGGGCTGCGGCGCTGTATGACTTCATCGGTGATGATGCCACCAGCACCGGTAAGTATTCCGGCGATACAACCCTGTTCAACACCTCTGGCCTGAAGCGGTCCCGGTTCGGTGGTACCATTGGTGCCGGCTTGGGCTACACCACGGCTGATGGTGTGTGGGAAGTTCGTGCGGACTATGACGCAGAAATGCGGTCTGGCTATGTCGGTCACAACGGCATGCTGACAGGTCGTGTCAACTTCTGATCCCTTGTAGTGTCAGTTGGGTGTATTGTGTACATCCGACCCTGCTATCTGGCAGAGCCCCTCGCTTCGGCGGGGGGTTTTGCGTTATCATGCAAAGTTCGCTGCCCATGCTGACATTGATGAAGAGCGTAAGAGGCAAGTTGCCTCTCTGCGTAAGCCATTGGGCAGGTACTTCACGGTCTTTTATGGGTGCAAGGCAGCTCTGTGTTGTATCCATTCATATCGATCAACAGATACAGAAGAACATGTGGCACATCCCCCACGGTGTGTACCGCAGGGTGGGGGAGCGGTTACACGGCGAATCTGTCCCTTCGCGATCCATCGTTCGATCAGGGGTTCTACGGCTTCCTCGGTACTGTTGACATGCGCAGCAATATCGGCTGCAGACAAGGGGCCATAGGCTTGCAGGCAGTGCCGTATGGCAAACAAGCTGTTCATGCTGTTCTCTGTTTCCGGCGTCTGTTCAGGGTGATGCCAGCCAGAGCTCCTAGGGCCAGCATCAGGCTTATACTTGTGGCGATTACGGGGTGTCCCGGTTTTGTGGCCCAAGTTCCGCCTTGGTAGATCGCGACAGCTGATAGCCAAGCCAGTGCCGTTGTCCAGATGGCAGAGAACAGCATCCAGCGTGTGCCGATTTCCTGCCGGATAGCACCGAGGGTCGCTACGCATGGGCTGTAGAGCAGCACCAGTACCATATAGGCCAAGGCTGCTGGTGGGCTGCTGAACCTTCGTGCCAGTTCTTGTGTCAGGGGTGTTTCTTGGTGATCCGCATTGTTTTCAGCCGCTCCAAGTCCGGTCAGGGCCATTATGTTTGTGGGGATGGTAGCGAAGGCATCAGCCAGCGCTGTAAGGAGTGGAGCTGTTGAGTCCGCCGTGCTTTGATCATCGTGGTTAGAGACATACAGGCTGTCCAGTGTGGCGATAATGGCTTCCTTTGCAAATAGGCCGGTTACCAGCCCGACTGCAGCGGGCCAGTTGTCATCATCAATACCAAGAGGCTCGAGCGCAGGGATCAGGGCGCGGCTTGCTGATGCCAGGACAGAATTCTGCTTGTCTGTAATATCAAATGTTCCATCCGTGCCTGTTGATGCCAGGAGGGAAAGAACGGTCACGACCGGAACAATCACCTGGCCGGCCCGGAAGACAAAACCAGCAAGGCGTTGTCGTGTTTGCAGCAGGATTGTTCGTCCCGAAGGAACATGCCACGGGGGTAATTCCATGATGAAGGGAAGCGATCCTCCCCCCAGAAATGTGTGTTTGAGGACAAGCCCAGTGCCTACAGCGGCCATCAGACCCAGAATATAAAGACCGAACACCACATTCTGGCCGTTTTCGGGGAAGAAAGCGGCGGCAAAAAGCGCAAAAACGGGCAATCTGGCCCCGCATGACATGAAAGGTGCCATCATGGATGTCAGGATTCTTTCACGCCGATGTTCCAGGGTTCGGGTTGCCATGATTGCCGGGACATTGCAGCCAAACCCGACGATCAGGGGTACAAAGGCCTTTCCGGGTAGGCCGAGGCTGCGTATGGCCCGATCGGCAACGAATGCCGCGCGAGCCATGTAGCCCGAATCTTCCAAGGCAGACAGGAAGAGAAACAGAAAGCCGATAATGGGAATAAAGGTGCAAACGGTTTGTATGCCTTGGCCGACAGCTCTTACAACGGCAGCAAGCCATGCGGGGGCAGCGGTCGCTTCCAGAAGGCGGGCCGGAGCATCAACCAGCAAAGCACCTGCTGCCAAGTCAAAGGCGTCGATGAAGGCCCCGCCCAGCGTGATGGTCAGCAGGAACATCAGGTACATAACGGCCAGAAAGATGGGGATTCCCGCAAATTTGTTCAGAACCAGGGAATCAAGCCTCCCTGTCGTGCCTGCCGTTTTCGTGGGGGTCTTTTTGCAGCAATCAGCCAGAATCGCGCCAATAAAGGTGTAACGTCCTTCGGCAATCAGGATATCCGCGTCTTCACCACTGTTTGTGCTGATGTCGTTACGGGCTGTTTCTGCAGCGTTAATCCCCGCAGCATCCGTCAGGGTTTCGGCCAGGCTGTCACCTTCAATCAGGCGCAGGGCTGCCCATGTGGGGTCAATACCTTCCATTCTGGCCTTGTCGTTGACGAAGGGAACGAGCGCCCGAGAGGCTTCAATAATGCTTGCGTGATGGTCCGGGCGTCGTTCTGTTCCGCTTGGGGCCTTTATTGCCTTCTCCAGCGTTGTCCTGAGTTGCTCCAGTCCACGGGAGCGAGAGGCAATCAAAGGGATAACCGGGCATCCCAAGCTTGCGGACAGCTGCTCATGGTCAATGGTGATTCCCTTGCTTTCTGCCACATCCATCATGTTGATGGCCAGAATCAGGGGGACACCCATTTCCAGAATCTGTGTGGTCAGGTAGAGGTTCCGCTCCAGCGCCGAGGCATCCAGCACATTGATAATCAGGGCAGGTTTGTCAAGCAACAGGGCATCACGGGCAATCCGCTCATCCTCGCTGCTGGTATTCGGTCCGCCCAGCATGTAGGTTCCTGGCAGGTCGACAAGTGTGACGCAGCGTCCGTTCGGTAATTTTATGGTGCCGGTTTTTTTCTCGATGGTCACGCCGGGCCAGTTGCCAACGTGTTGCCGCAACCCTGTCAACGCATTGAAAAGCGTTGTTTTTCCGGAATTTGGGTTGCCGGCCAGTGCAATGTGCAGGGTCATGGTAACAGGACCTCCACGGCGACAATACTGGCTTCAGAACGGCGTATGGTCAGACTGCAACCCCGGACATGCAGCTCCAGCGGGTCTCCCAATGGGGCAACACGTGTGATTGTAAAGCGGGTCCCCGGTGTCAGGCCCATGGCCAACAGGCGCTGCCGGTATCCGGCATTCCCTCCCTGTAATCCGATGACACGTGCGGCTTGTCCGGGGTATAGATCCTGAAGAGTCATATCTGCCATGGTTCTGTTGTTCGGGTATCGGCTTCTGGCAGTGGGCCGCAGGAGTGCGGGCTGCTGCAACTTGATCTGATTTTCATATGCTATCTGTCAATATGATGAATTGATCTGCCTCAACTTGAAACGTGGACGTGGCCCTTATTACACCTTGTTCTGCCTATAAAGGATGCTTTGCATGATGGACTCTTGGCTGCCTGACCTGATCTGGGATTCGCATGTCTGTTTGCCCCTTGATGTGCGGGCACCTTTGTCTCTTTTGGACAGCCATGTTCGCGGTGGGACCGGGTTTGTCTCTGTCAATGTTGGCATGGATATGAACCAGATCTCCCAGATTATGCGCGTCTTGGCCGCCTTCCGTGCCAAAATTGCGGAATCTCCTGACCGCTGGTCTCTTGTTCGTACAGTGGCGGACATTGATGTTGCACGGTCCAAGGGGGCCCTTGCCATAGCCTTTGATCTTGAAGGTTCGTTAATGCTTCAGGATATGCCCGAGATGCTGGAGGTCTTTTCAGCTTTGGGTGTACGCCAGATTCACTTTGCCTATAACCGTAACAACAGTGTTTCCGGGGGCTGTCATGACGATGACATGCCTCTGACTGCACTGGGGCGCCGTATGGTGAGGGCTGTGCATGACAACGGGATGATCATGGATTGTTCGCATATGGGGCGCCGTTCTTCCCTTGATGTTATGGAGGTTGCGCAGCGTCCCGTTGTTTTCAGCCATACCAATCCCCGTGCATTGTGCGGGCATGAGCGCTGTATTGATGATGATCTGATTCGTGCCTGTGCGCAGACCGGGGGTGTGGTCGGACTGTCCGGATTGAATCGTTTTTTTGGTATCCAGACGGATGTGCAGGACGAGGATATGATCCGTCATATCGATCATGTCGTTGCTGTTGCGGGTATAAATCACGTCGGGATTGGCCTGGATGTCATGCACGAACTGCCCGGAATGACGGACTTTCCCGACGGTGTTGACCGGGGATACTGGTGGCCTGTTGCGCGTGGATACACGCTTGGTTATCCGGTCAAGGTCTATGCCCCGGAGAATCTGTCACGTCTTGCCCGTTCTTTGCTTGCGCACGGGTACAATCGGGATGATGTCAGCAAAATTATGGGGGGGAACTTCAGGCGGGTTGCCAGCGCAACATGGGGAAGCGCCAGTGTCTGAACCGGGCGTCTCAAGTGCATGCTATGCCTGACGAGATGGTGGCTGGGGTGCCAGGATTCGAACCTGGGAATGGCGGTACCAAAAACCGCTGCCTTACCACTTGGCTACACCCCAACAGACAAGGTAAAGACTACCCTGTGCGAGAGGGCGGCACCATAAGGTATTCTTCTGACCTGTGCAACAGTCTTTTGTGCACACGCCAACACTTTGGTCCACAACATACATCTGGTGCGCAAGGGCTATTTTGGGGTTTATTATCTGCTCTCTTGATGTCTCGGGGGGTATTGTGCATATACGAACAGGGAAGCCCGGTGATGTATGCGCGGCAACAGATGTGCTGCGGCGCTCTATTGTGGAGTTGTGCCAAGAGGATCACGGACGAATACCCGAGCGGATAGCGCTCTGGCTTGCCAACAAGACCTCCGATACGGTTGCTCTCTGGATTGATTCCGAGAGCCTCAGGTTCGTTGTTGCAGAAGATGCCAACTGTGTTGTGGGCGTTGGTGCTGCCAGTGTAGATGGTGAGATTCTTCTGGACTACGTAGATCCTCTTCATCGGTTTCGAGGGATCAGCCGGTCTGTCTTATCGCATCTTGAGGCATGGATATCGGGGCGAGGGCATTCCACCGTCGCGCTGACAAGCACCAGGACAGCGCTGCCATTTTACTTGGCAGCCGGGTACAGAAAGAGTGGTCCAGTCGATGCCTGGCAGGGTATGCCGGGCTATCCTCTTGACAAGCAGTTGTTGCGCCTATCCTTGGCAACCACCACGGTTGATGTGATGACGAAGGACTAGATCCCGGTGAGCGAGACCGGTGAGTCCGCCAGCCCGAACGGGTCCACGGTATGTAGAACCGGGGCTGCTGCAACCCACCACGCAGGCTTGGTTGTCCGTAAGGCTTTGGCCGCTGTCCGGGCTTCGTACTCTGTAGAGAAGAGTGCCCAGCACGTTGCTCCGCTACCGGACATTCTGGCAAGCAGGCACGACGGCAAGGCTGTCAGAAGAGCCAGGCATTCCCCGATAACCGGTTCCAGGCTTATGGCTGCGGCGGTCAGGTCATTGCGTCCTTTACGCAGTTGTATGGCCAGATCCTCGGCGGAGCGGGGTGTATCGGTCAGCCGGACCGGGGGGAGAAAGTCACCGGCATGGGCCCGGAAGACCCGAGGTGTGGAGACTTCTACGCCCGGGTTTGCAAGCACCAGCCAGAATCCAGGCAGGGGAGGGGCTTCATGCAGGATGTCGCCAATCCCCTCCATGATTGTTGAACGTCCCTGCAGGCACACCGGAACATCGGCACCCAAGCCAAGAGCCAATTCATGCAGGGCTGCTTTTGTGGGGTAAAAAGACCACAAGCGTATCAGGCCGTGCAGGACTGCTGCGGCATCAGCGCTGCCTCCACCTATTCCCGCAGAAACAGGGATGTTTTTTTCCAGAACCACCCGCACGCCATCCTTACGTCCTGCAAGAGCAGCTAGGCTCCGTGCGGCTCGCAGGGTGATGTTGTCTGCTGGATCCAAGGTGTCCAGATTGTGGGCCTGGGGCCCCTCAATAACCAATGAAAATGTTTCTGCCGGTTCCAGTGTGATGTGGTCCAGAATGCCTGCAAACACCACAAGGCTTTCCAGCATGTGATAGCCATCGTCACGACGTGCCGTAAGGTGCAAGGTCAAGTTGACCTTGGCTGGGGCTGCAACGCACACTGTCTTTTCAGAAGTGGTCATGTCCTGTCCTTGGCGGTGCCGTCTCTTTTCATTCTTCGGGTGGTACGAAGATCTTACTGCGGCGATGTGCCTTCACGGCCCTTGGCGTGTTCGTCCAGTTTCTGCGTGATACTTCGGGCTATGCTGTCTTCTGGCTTCAGGCTCAAGGCCCGTTTCCACTGAAAAATGGCTTCCCGCGTGCGCCCTGCTTTCCAGTATGCATCGCCCAGATGATCATTGATGGTTGGATCAGCTGGTTCCAGCTCGACGGCTTGTTCCAGATAGGTGATTGCGCCCTGATAGTCACCCAGAAGGTACAGGGCCCACCCCAGACTGTCGACTATGAAGCCATCATCAGGGCGCTGGGCAACGGCCTGTTCAATCATGGCTTTGCCACGTTCCAGATTCAGGCCACGGTCGATCCATGAATACCCAAGATAGTTCAGAATCATCGGGTGGTCTGGCTGTTGCTCCAAGGCCAGAAGCAGGTGTTTCTCCGCCTCACTCCACTGCCCGTTGCGCTCC
Source organism: Haematospirillum sp. 15-248 (assembly GCF_012102665.1). Lineage (NCBI taxonomy): Bacteria > Pseudomonadati > Pseudomonadota > Alphaproteobacteria > Rhodospirillales > Novispirillaceae > Haematospirillum > Haematospirillum sp. 15-248. The sequence goes on from NZ_JAAVTF010000005.1 coordinate 88,410, forward strand.
AAGGCCATGCCCAGGCTGTAATGGGCCGGCCACGTCGGTATGGTTGTTCCTTTCAGCCGCTCCAGGCCAGAGCGATATGCCGATATGGCTGCTGACCAGCGATTTTGTCGTCGCTCCAGATCGCCCAGAAGCATCAAGGGTTCCGGTGTTTCCGGGTGCATATCCGAGAGAGTATTCAAGACGTTACGGGCTTTATCCGGAAGGCCATCTTGCTCAAACGCTTCGGCCATTTTCAGGCGGGCCGGCCAGAACAGGGGGGTATCTTTTGTAATGCTGCCAAGGATGTGGGCCGCTTCTTTCCAACGCCGCTGTTCATACAGAACATCTCCGATCATCAGCTGTGCGTAGCTGAAGTCGGGTCTTGCGATCAAGGCCATGCGAGAGAAGACCAGAACGGCATCCCACGCTTTCTCCTGCACAATGGAAGAGGCGGTACCATACAGGGCTTCGGACAACCCATCCGATGCAGAGCGAACAGGTCTGTCCTGTCCATTACTTGAACGGAATTCCATCAATGCGGCGTCGACAAGAACGGAAGACATGTGTTCCCGTCTATAGCGTTCAAAAAGCTCCAGCGCGGCTTCTGTCTTACTATTCCGGTGCAGATAGGCGGCTATAATCTGGGCAGCCCGCAGGGAAAGCGATGACCCATCCAGAACTTTCTCGTACCAGTAGCCAGCTTCGGCATCCCGGCCTGCCGTATCCAGGATCAAGCCAGCGTGAAAATCGTGCAGCGGTACAAGCTGTTGCTGTTGACGCATGGGCCTGAGTGTTTCCAGTGCTTGGTCGTGTTGCCCCGACCCGGCAAGGATCCACGCCCGCATAAGCGGAACCACAAAGCTGTTCAGGCCTTGTGTCTTCAGGGGCGCGAGAATCTCCAGCGCATCATGCCAGCGCCCTTCATGGGCGGCCCCCGTTGCGACCACAAGCGGGGCAAGCGTGTTCCCTTTGTCATGTGGCAATGTTGCTGCGGCCAAGGCAATGGCATTCTTGCTTTGGCCTGAGACCAGCATGTAATACCACGTGCGGCGTGCCAGCTCGATATTGGCAGAGTCACGCAGAAGGGCACCCTGATAGTAAGTGGCTGCCGCGGTGCTGTCGTGTTCCACCTGCGCCTGACGTCCGGCCAGATATTGCCCGAAAGCAGACGACAAGGGCGGGGGGTGATCCTGAAGCTCGGATGCAAGACTGACACTGCCGTATTCCGAGACCGGACCACACGATGCAAGCAACAGGGCTGCTCCGGATACCCAGAGAGTGGCCGCCCGGGGCAGGGCACGGGACAGGCTGCGCCGACGAGGCCATCTGCCACAAATCTTGTATGAAAGCATATCCAATCGATTCAGCCTGTTTGTACCTGTACCCTGTTTTTACATATTCGGGTAGTTGGGCCCGTCTCCCCCTTGCGGAACAACCCAGTTGATGTTCCCGGAGGGATCTTTGATATCACATGTTTTACAGTGTACACAGTTTTGAGCGTTGATCTGAAGACGGTCTTTCCCGGTTGTTGGGTCAGAAACAAACTCATAGACTCCGGCGGGACAGAATCGTGCTTCAGGCCCTGCGTAGATCTTCAGATTTACAGAAACAGGCAGTGTTGGATCCTTCAGGGTCAGGTGGCAGGGCTGGTTCTCTGCGTGGTTGGTTGAGGACAGAAAGACCGAGGAAAGCCGGTCAAATGTAATGACGCCATCTGGTTTGGGGTACTGGATCACGGGGACGGCACAGGCCGGCTTCAGGCAGGCATGGTCGGCGTGGTTGTGGAACGTCCAGGGTTCCTTGCCCCTGAATACATAGGTTGCCAGTGCCGAATAGATCAGGCCGCCCCAGAGACCCTTGTGGAAAGAGGGGCGGATATTGCGGGCTTTGTGTAATTCCGGCCACACCCACGAGGCTTTCATCATATGCCCGTAAGCGCTGACTTCATCCCGGCATGATGCACCGTTTGACAGGGCTTCAAAGACAGCTTCTGCGGCAACCATGCCGGATTTCATGGCGGTATGAGTTCCCTTGATTTTCGGGACGTTCAGGAAGCCTGCCGAGCAGCCGATCAGGGCCCCGCCGGGAAATGTCAGTTTCGGGATCGACTGGAAGCCTCCCTCATTGATTGCTCTGGCGCCATAGGCAACCCTTCGTCCTTTTTCCAGAAGTGGTCTGACGGATGGATGGGTCTTGAAACGCTGGAATTCATCAAAAGGAGACAGATATGGGTTGGAGTAGTCGAGGGCGACGACAAAGCCGATGGCGATCTGATTGTTTTCCATATGATAGAGGAATGATCCGCCATAGGTATCGGCCCGCATTGGCCAGCCAATGGTATGCACAATCCGTCCCGGACGGTGTACGGATGGGTCTACCTCCCAGATTTCCTTGATCCCGATCCCGTACGTTTGCGGATCACAGTCCTTGCGTAGATCAAAGCGTTCCATCAACTCCTTGGCCAGTGAACCGCGTACGCCTTCTGCAAACAGGGTTTGGCGGGCAACAAGCTCCATGCCGGGTTGGAATTGGTCCGTTGGCTCCCCATTACGGTCTCGCCCCATGTCCCCTGTTGCCACACCGCGCACCGCGCCGGTTTCATCGTACAGGATCTCTGCTCCCGCGAATCCCGGATAGATTTCTACACCGGCTTCTTCGGCTTGTTCTGCCAGCCACCGGCAAAGGTTGCCCAAGGAAACGATGTAGTTGCCATGATTATGCATCTGCGGTGGTGTGGGCAGGCGGAAGGCCCTGGTTTCTGTCAGAAACAGAAAATTGTCGTCTGTTGCCGGTGTTTTGAGGGGAGAATCCTTGACCTTCCAGTTTGGAATCAACTCGTCCAGGGCACGCGTTTCAATGACCGCACCAGACAGGATATGGGCTCCGATTTCTGATCCCTTTTCAATAACGCATACTGACAGTTCCCGCCCTTCCGCGGCAGCCAGTTGCTTGAGCCGGATTGATGCGCTGAGTCCGGCGGGGCCACCGCCAACGATAACCACATCAAACTCCATGGACTCCCGCTTCATCGGTCATTCCCCTGTCTTGTCACGCGGCTGTATCAAGCGGCCAGCATACGGGGGCAAGAGCTTGCAGGAAAGGGATTATATGGAAAGAGGGGGAGGGTCGTGTACGGAGAAGTGACGATCCGGGAAAGTGTGTGCTATGGTCTGGGCCATGATCGAGAATACACAGTGTACCCCGGATGTACTGTCGGGACCGGCTCTTTTACGTTGGTATCTTGATGCCGGCGTTGACGAGGTTGTTGGTGAACAGCCGCAAGATCGCTTTGCCTTGTCCCGTCCTGCTGTTGATGCTGCTCCTGTGCGGCCTGTCTCCCCGTTGCCAGAAGGTGTGAGCCTGCCAGCACCGGCTGCTGTCCCCCGTAGTCATTCTGTTGCGTCTTCCTCCTTGCAGGATGAGCCGGCAGCGGCACGGTTTGGTGCAACGCGTGCTGCCGCAGAATGTCTGGATCTGGAAACTTTGCGTGCCGCTGTCGAGGCTTTTGAAGGATGTCCTCTGAAGGTGACGGCTTCACGGACTGTTTTTGCTGATGGCAACCCGGATTCAGACCTGATGGTTGTTGGCGAGGCACCGGGACGGGATGAAGACCGGGAAGGCAAACCGTTTGTCGGGGTCAGTGGCCAACTTCTGGATCGCATGCTTTCCAGCATTGGCCTTGATCGTCGTTCTTACTACATCACCAACCTGCTGCCGTGGCGTCCGCCGGGGAATCGTGCGCCTACAGATGCCGAAGTTGCCGTCTGTCTTCCCTTCCTTGTTCGTCATATTGAGTTGGTACAGCCAAAAGTCCTTCTTTTGGTTGGGGGATTGGCGGCCAAGAACCTTTTTGCGCGTACGGAAGGTATCACCCGTTTGCGTGGGCATTGGCGGTCTTGGTCAAGTCCGGGGCTTTCCGCTCCGGTTCCGGCACTGGCCACTTTTCATCCAGCGTATTTGCTGCGTAACCCGGCTCACAAGCGCCAGGCATGGCGTGATCTTCTGGAAGTCAAGCTGAAGCTGGGATCGCTCGCGCCCTTGTGATCATGTCGCCTGTTTCCTTCACCTTGTTGCCAAGTCACCCCACGCGTATAAGCAGGTTGGCGGCGATAGCGGAGTGATATCTGATGATCCAGCCCATTTGGTGTGCAGGGTGTGGTGTGGCTGTTCTGCTGCGCCAGTGTGCAGGGGGGATTGTTTTGTCTCTGCTGTGCTTGCTCTTTTCAGGGCTTCCAGCTTGCGCTTTTTCCTCCCCCGATCCCGGTGATGACGGGGCGCGACATGTTGGTATTTCCAGTGTGTTGTCGGCGCCTGATGTTGAACGCTACCAGCGTATTTTTTCCCTTCAGGATCAAGGTCTTTTTGTCGCCGCAGATCATGTTGTGCGTTCTCTGGACAGCAAGCTGTTGCTTGGTTATGTCTTGCAGGATCGATATCTTTCCGCCCGTTATGGCAAGGCGTCTTTCCAGGAACTCCGGTCGTGGATGGAACTGTACGCAGATCACCATGATGCCCGCCGCATCTATCGGCTGGCCCGCAAACGCGGTGGAGGACCCTTGCCGCATCCCGTCTCGCCGGAAGGGCTTGTTGCGGGTATCTCCGGTGATGATCCGCGGTGGGAGAGGGAGGCATCTGTTTTATCCTCCCGTGCAGCGTCTGTTCTGAAGACAGGACGTATCTTCCGGGGGCACCTGGTTGCCGGTCGCTTTGATGCAGCAAGCAATCTTCTCAGGACAAGTCCTTTGTCTTCAGTTGATCGTGATCGTCTGTGGGCCTCTCTCGCCTATGCTGCTTTTATCAAGGGAAAAGATGAAACAGCCCTGCGTTTTGCCCGTCAGGTACGTGGCCGGGACTCGCGTGCTCTGTCGCTGGCCCACTGGGCCGGTGGCTTGGCAAGCTGGCGGCGCCATGATTACGAGGAGGCGGCTGTATGGTTCTCTGCATTGCGTGATGCAGATAATGCCTCGCCTTGGGTTCGTTCTGCTGCGGCTTATTGGTCCGCCCGCTCTGCCCTGAAAAATCGGCGGCCGCAGGAAGTCAGCCAGTCACTTCATATCGCAGCATCCTATCCGCATACATTTTATGGGTTGATTGCACGGCGGGCACTTGGCCTGCCTTTGGACTTTTCGTGGCGTACGGATACAATCACGGAGCAGGAAGCGGTAGCGATCACTGACTCACCGGCTGGGCGGCGTGCCTTGGCATTGGTTCTGGTCGGCAAGCATGATCGTGCAGAAGATGAGTTGCGCCGCTTGTACCCCGCAGCCAGTCATGAACAAAGGCAGGCGATCCTCCATTTCGCAGAGCGGGAAGGGATGGCCAGTCTGGCCCTGCACCTGTCATCTGTTCGTACCCAGAGTATGGATAACTCCTTTGAATCGGCCCGGTATCCGGTGCCTGCCTGGCAGCCTCGCAATGGATGGGCGTTGGACCGTGCCATGCTGTATGCGTTTGCCCGCCAGGAGTCAGCTTTTAATCCGGCAGCGCGTTCTCCGGCTGGTGCGGTCGGGTTGATGCAGATCATGCCTGCTACGGCCCGTGCGGTTGCACGTATGGAGAATAATGGTTGGCTGGGTGGGTCTCGGGCCGTTATGGATCCCGAAGTCAGTTTGTCCTTGGGGCAGTCGTACCTTGAGCATCTTTTGGGTTTGCCGGACATAAAGGGAAACATGTTTTTTGTTGCTGCTGCCTATAACGCAGGACCGGGCACGCTGGCGCGCTGGAGAAAGACGGTCCGGTACGACGATGATCCCTTGCTGTTCATAGAGGCTATCCCGTCTCGTGAAACGCGTGCCTATATCGAGCGTGTTTTGGCAGATTTGTGGATTTATCGTGATCGCCTGGGGCAGGACAATCCCGGACTGGACATGGTGGCTTCCGGGCGTTGGCCTCTTTATGTTCCGCAGGATGCCCGCACGGCCCCGGCCACTTCTCAGGATCAGTCGCTGTCTTTCCGTTCAGGTTATGTCTTTCCGCCTGCTATGATTGTCAGGGTTATGTAGGGATACGGAGAAGAAGACATATCTGATGCGTAGCGTAACCTTCTATCTGTCTTGCGTCCCCGGCGTATTGTCCGTGTCGTTTGTTACCTTGGTGGCTTTCTTGCTGCACCATCTGAACCTTGCCTTTGGCTTCGGGACGTTGAGTCTGGCCATTGTTCTTGGTATCGTCGCGCGGTCTGCTCTTCCATGTGCTGTTTGCCGTGAACCGGGTGAGATTGCCATGGCCGGCATTCTCCTGCGCTCTGGCCTTGTGTGCCTGGGAGCAACTGTTTCATTGGCAGAGATGCAGGCCATCGGGCTTGGAGGCATGGGCCTTGTTGTCGTGTGCCTTCTCTTTGTGTTGCTGCTGACATTATGGCTGGGGCGGGGAATGGGTCTTGATCCCCGCCTGACTTCCCTGATTGCCTTGGGAACATCCGTGTGCGGGGCTTCGGCGATTGCGGCGGGTCGTGATGTGGCGCGGGCTTCTCCCGAGCACGTCGCCTGCGCCATTGCCTTGGTTACCCTGCTTGGTACCTGTGGCATGTTCATCCTGCCATACCTTGTACACTGGTTTGATCTGGATGAATTCAGGGGCGGACTGTGGTGTGGGGCAACCTTGCATGAAGTGGCCCAGGCCGTTGCCGCTTCCTGGCAGGTTGGTCCTGATGCCGGAGTTATTGGTACGCTGGCAAAGCTTCTGCGGGTTGTTCTGCTTGTTCCTGCCTTGTTTATTGTTGTTTTCTTCCAGAGGCGACAGAACTGTGACGACGTGCATGTTCCCATGGGTCTTCCATGGTTTGTGGTCGGTTTTACAGCTCTTTTTGTCATGCGTAGCGCTGGAGTATTGCCTGGTTCTGTAGAAGAGCACGCGGGCCTGCTTGCAACCATGCTGTTGACCTCGGGTATGGCCGCGCTGGGCTTGCGTACAGATTTCCGCCAGTTGCATCGTCTCGGGATGGCCCCGTTGTTGTTGGGATGTGTGGCCTGGATTGCCATGGTTGCGCTTGCCCTTGTTCTGCTTTTGGCCTTTATGTCCTGACGGTTATTGTTTTTCTTCTGGCTCGGTCACGGCAGGCATGTTGGCCGGGTCGTCGTGTCTTGTCGTTCAGGGTAGTGTCCGATGGAGCATCATGATTTCACAGGGATGGCCATAACAGCCTTGGCTGCGATGGCTTGTGGTGTTGTTTTCACGCGTTTGCGTCAGCCAGCGATTATTGGTTACATCCTTGCTGGTGTTATCCTTGGCCCCTCGGCCTTGGGAATGGTCACGGATCGTGGTGGTGTTGCCCTGTTGGCCGAGCTGGGCATTGTTATGTTGCTGTTTGTGATCGGGCTTGAATTGTCGGTCCATCGCTTTGCTGAAGTGTGGCGTGTGGCGGTTCTGACCACGCTTTTGCAGACGGGGGGGAGTGTCGGGGTCATGCTCCTGTTTCACCGGCTGCTTGACTGGAGTGCAGGAACCGCCGTTCTGCTGGGCTTCTGTCTGGCATTGTCCTCGACAGCTGTGGTGATCAAGGTCCTTGAGCAAAGAGGAGAGCTGGACAGTCCGTCCGGACGGCTGACGGTTGGTATCCTGATCGCCCAGGATATGGCTGTTGTTCCAATGATGCTGACGCTGTCGGCATTGACGGGTGATGGTATCGATCCCAAGGTCATGCTGCGGGTTGCCGTGTCGATCCTTATTCTGGTTGCTCTGGTCTGGGTTTTGTTGCGTCGGGACATTCGTCTACCCTTTGTCGGAACAGTCTCGGGGCACCCTGATCTTGGGCCGCTGGCCGCGTTTGGAGCCTGCTTCGGGGCGGCTGCCTTGGCTGGTTTTGCTGAACTTTCACCTGGGTATGGGGCCTTTGTGGCCGGTCTGGTCATCGGGAACAGTGCGGATGGACAAAGCCTGAGGCATCATGCCCACCCGATACAGGCTTTATTGCTGATGGTGTTTTTCCTGTCTGTTGGTCTGCTGCTTGATCTGACATTCCTCCGTGACAATATCGGTATCGTCTTGCTGATGTTGGTTGCTGTTACCGTGATCAAGGCGACGATCAACGTGCTTGCCCTGCGTTTGCAGAAGATCAGTTGGCGCCGTTCATTCTGTGTGGGGGTAACGCTGGCACAGATCGGGGAGTTCTCCTTTATGCTGGCGGGAGCCGGGGTTTCCCGCAGGCTCCTGGAGAGCGGGGAGGGGCAGTTGGTGGTTGCTGTGACAGTTTTGTCCCTGACGATCAGTCCTCTGTGGCAAATACCGGTGCGTCGCCTGAATACCTGCACGGAATCTTTCTCTGGCCCTGCCGATGTTTTGCGTGTGGCCTGCGCGCCCGAGATCCATAAAGCCCGTCGTTATTGGGCTCTTGTTTCCCGTATTGTCTCCAGGAGTAGAGATGCCTGATTTTTATCTGGAAAATGACGCACGGTCCCGCTTTGGTTCAAATGTTGCCGGTGTTGATGAGGCTGGCCGTGGCCCCTTGGCAGGACCTGTTGTCGCGGGGGCTGCCTTGCTTGATCCAGACCTGTTGCCGGATGTTTTGCTCCATGGTCTGAATGACAGCAAGAAGCTGTCGGCCTCACGGCGGGATGCCTTGTTCTCGATGCTGACCAGCAGTCCTGGTGTGGTCGTGTCGGTTGGTATCGCCAGCGTGGAAGAGATAGACGGCATCAATATTCTGCGAGCAACGCATCTGGCCATGGCACGAGCTGTGAATGGATTGGGCGTGTGCCTTGATGTGGCCTTAATTGATGGAAACCAGGCTCCGAAGAGTTTTCCGTGTCCGGTGATGTGTGTTGTGAAAGGTGACGGCTTGAGCTTGTCTATTGCCGCAGCATCTATCATGGCAAAGGTAACTCGTGACCGCATGATGGAGGTATTGTCGGCAGATTTCCCGGCTTATGGCTGGGATAGAAACATGGGCTATGGAACGGCTGCTCATCGCGAAGCAATTACCAGGCATGGGCTAACCCCGCATCATCGGCGCAGCTTTGCCGGTCAGGGCAGCCTGTTTGAGAGTGTGTGAATTCTTTCCTGCAAGATTGTTATGATTCACAGGCAATACAACGAGTCGCATCACACTATCCACAGCTTGTGGATAGTGTGATTTTCTTTCTGTGTTGCTTTGCCGCAACACCATCAAGGGATTGTGGATGCTTTACCCCAGGTAACACATGATGCTGTGTCTGTGGTCTGTCCGAGCCAATGTTCAGAAGAATGATGGCTGATGGTTCGGTGTGCAGTGACTCTTGACCTGCGACTCGACGTGGCTGAAAACGATTCCTGCCTTCTTTCCTTCTTTTGACCCGATTGTCCAGGACCCGAGCATGTCACGCAAAAAAATGGTTTCTGCCCCCCCTGTGCCGCATAGTCCGTTGAAAACAGATGTTGTCCACTCAGGTGATTGTATCGCTGTGATGAACAGCTTGCCGGAAAAGTCGGTTGACTTGGTTTTTGCGGATCCACCCTATAATCTTCAATTGGGTGGAGAGCTGACGCGTCCTGATAACAGCCGGGTTGATGGCGTTGACAGTGATTGGGACAAATTTGACAGTTTCGCTGAGTATGACCGTTTTACCCGAGACTGGTTGGCGGCAGCGCGGCGTGTGCTGAAAGACGATGGGGCGCTGTGGGTTATCGGCTCCTATCACAATATCTTTCGTGTCGGTACAGCGCTTCAGGACATTGGATTCTGGATTCTCAATGATGTGGTCTGGAACAAGACCAACCCAATGCCAAACTTTCGGGGTACGCGCTTTACGAATGCTCACGAGACCTTGATCTGGTGTGCCCGAAGTGCGGGATCAAAGTACACGTTTAATTATGATGCCATGAAATCGTTGAATGATGGCACTCAGATGCGTAGTGACTGGACGCTCCCCCTCTGCACCGGTAGCGAACGCCTGAAGGATGATGGTGGCGGCAAGCTTCATCCAACCCAGAAGCCTGAGGCATTATTATACCGTATTCTAATGGCGACCACTAATCCCGGTGATATTGTCTTGGATCCTTTCTTCGGGACAGGTACGACGGGTGCAGCCGCCCGAAGGTTGGGGCGCCGGTTTATAGGTATCGAGCGCGATTCCGGGTACCGTATGGCTGCAAAGGCAAGAATTGCGGCTGTTGAACCTGTTTCGGAGCCAGATCTTCTGTTGACGCCTTCACGTCGCAGCGAACCTCGTGTGCCCTTTGGGACTGTTGTGGAACGTGGCCTGCTGGCCCCGGGCGCCCTCCTCACGGATGTATCGGGGCGGTTTACGGCCAAGGTTCGGGCTGACGGGACCATTATTTCGGCAGAGGTGCGCGGATCTATACATCAGGTCGGGGCTGCTGTGCAGGGGGCTCCAGCTTGTAATGGCTGGACATTCTGGCATACCCGATATGGCGGGAATTTGGTTCCCTTAGATGTCTTTCGTCAAAAAGTCAGGGCTGATGTCTATCAGTCTGTTCAATAATGTCATTATTGTTGCAATATTTTTTCAATAAAAAGGCTGCTGATTGGCAGCCTTTCTTCGTATGGTTATTAAGGACTATGCTATATTAAAAAATAATATCTGGGTCTCTGATATTTATATCTGTATAGTTCTCTCTGCATCTCTTGATAGGGGTGCCTGCGTCCAGAATGGACGACATGTTCTCTAGAAATGGAGAGTACCGTTATGACGGATATTGCACTTTCTGCTGCAAGCAGGTCGAACCTGCTTTCTTTGCAGACCACCCAATCCTTTGTTAACCGGACCCAGAATCGTCTTTCCACCGGGAAGGCGGTGTCCTCGGTTATTGATGATGCGTTGAAGTTCTTCAGCGCAAAGTCCCTGACTGACCGTGCGGGCGACTTGTCAGCTCGTAAGGACTCGATTGACCAAGGGATTAATGCCCTGAAGGTCGTTGTTGAGACCACTACCCGTCTGGAGCAATTTGTCAACCAGATGCGTGGTATCGTTAACAGCGCCCGCTCAGCGACAAAGGATCAGCGTACGGAGTTTACATCTCAGCTCGGTTCCTTGGCTTTTCAGGTCCAGAAATTGGTTGATGATGCATCGTATCAAGGTCAAAATCTGCTGAACTCCTCAGCGTCCAAGCTGACAGTCTACTTTTCTGAGAAGTCCGACTCCAAGCTGGATGTGAACGGCATCAATTTCAATGCTTCCAAGTTCTTCTTGAATTCTGCTGGTGTTGCACTCAGTGTTAAGATTAGCAATGCCAACACTTCGGCTCTTTCTGTTGTGGTCAGGCTTGGATTTACCGCGGGTCTGCAGGTATATAATCTTTCAAAAGCTGCTGATCTTGCGTCATTTAACAAGAAGGCTGACTTGGTTGTAACCCGTCTTGAAAAGACGATCAGCAACGTTCGTGCAAAGTCGGCTGCTTTTGGTAGCTCTGTTGCTATTCTCCAGGTTCGCCTGGATTTCACCAAGAATTATACCAACATCCTGACGGAAGGTTCGGACAAGCTGACGCTTGCTGACCTGAACGAGGAAGGTGCAAACCTTCTGGCCCTGCAGACCCGGCAGCAGCTGGGTATTCAGGCGCTGTCGTTCGCCGGTCAGTCTGAACAGGCTGTTCTGGGGCTGTTCCGTTAAGCATCCCTGCGTTAGAGTGACCGGGAAGAGACATTCTCTTCCCGGTCTTTTTTTATGCCGGTTGTTCATCGTGCTTGACGGAGAGGGGCGAATTGTCATGGCGTTGAAGGTCCAAATCAAACCTGGCCAGAAACTGGTGATTAATGGTGCTGTTCTGGAAAATGCATCGGCCCGTGTTGTCTCTTTGTTGGTACACAACCAAGTCTCCATTCTGCGACAGCAGGATATCCTGACCCAAGACGAAGCAATCACGCCAGCCACCCGTGTTTATTATGCGCTGCAGTGTGTCTATTTGTTTCCAGAAGATCGTTCGCGTCATTTAGTCCTTTTTAAGGATTTCCTGACATCGTTTACTGATGCTGTGCCCAGTTCGATGGAGATCACCGAGGAGATTTTTGCGCTTGTTGGAGATGAGGACTACTTCAAGGCACTGAAAGTTGCCCGACGCTTGATTACCCACGAGGGAGATATCCTCCGCCATGTCGAACAAAGGCTTGCTGAAGAGTTACAACACAGTGATCCAGCCGGGTGATCCCCGGAAAACCGAGGCTTGGGCTCTGATGCAGGCAGCTGTGCGTATGAAGCTGGCGCAGGACAGCGATGACTTTGATCAGATGCGTACGGCCTTGCGTCTGAACTGGCGGCTTTGGACTATCCTGCAGTCAGATCTTTTGGAGCCGGATTGTCCTGTTCCGCCAGAGCTGCGCGCCAATATGCTTTCCCTCTCAAACTTTGTCGATCGTCAGGCTGTTGCGTTCATGGCCAATCCGGATGCACGTCTTCTTGATACCTTGATTTCCATCAACAGGGAAATTAGCGCCGGTTTATCTACGACGGATGAAAGCGGCTCTGCTTCGGGAGATACGCCTGAAGCCGCTGTGCCAAGTGGTCATAATGTGCAGACCTAGCTTGTTTGTTCCTGGTTTTGGGGTCCGCCGTGCGATTTACAGATTTACGACAGTTTCTGGTGGTGTATTGTGATTCTGCACCCGTTCTGGTCGGCTGTTCGTGAGTGTGTGCAATGAGCGAGACTGCTTCCCTGTCCATCAACTCTCTCCGCGACTTGCTTTCTGGCGCAGAACCGGACTGGCGTTCTGTTCTGGAATGTGCGGAAGCTGTGCTGGATCAAGATGGAGATACGCAGGATCTTGCGATTGCATCTGTTGTGGCTGCACTCTCGTGTCTGAACCTTGGTTTGTGGCGTAAGGCGCATAGCCATAACAAGCGAGCACTGGAGCTAGACCCATCCAGTCAGGAAGCTGCCGAGTTATTCTCTGCGCTTGCAGCCAAGGCATCATCTATGGCTGATGCAGCGTATTATCTCAAGATCGCGGGCACGCTTGATCCTTCTCCTGTTGAGTGGTTTTGTGATTTTGCGTCTGCACATATTCCTGATGCCGGGAAGGCGTTCTCCATGATGGAGGACGACTCCCTGATGAAGCGGGGCACTGCGTTGTTGGCAACGGGAGACTATGTAGCAGCTGAGGAGTGTTTCCGAGGGCATGTTGCGTTCCATCCCACCAGTGTGGACGGGCACTTGGCCATTGCGGTTTGCATGATGTCCATGGAGCAGTATCTATCTGCTCAAAGCGGTTTGAGAGCGGCCATGCATGTTCTGCCCGATAGTGGCGCATTGGCAATGACGCTTGCTCAGGCGCTGTATAGTACAGGTGATTACGAAGCCGGTCGTGTTGTGCATGACTGGGCTGTCAGGGTAGACTCCTCATTCTCCTCTCGTGCGCATGCTTTCATTGATCGCCTTTCCAATCCGTTGGAGGATGCTGGCGTTCTGGAAAAGAGTTACCAAGGTCTGGTTTCAACCGCCCTTGCTGATGTTGGGCGGGATGATACGATTTCCCTGTATTCGCGTGGCTCTGGCCGGATAACCATTGGCTACGTCGTGTCGCGGCGAACCGTGACACTGGATGATTTGGGGCTGGCTGCGGTTATTGCGGCTCATAATCCTGTGCGCTGGCGTGTTATTGGTTTCGGTGAGGGTGCTTTGTCAGAAATCAGGAACGGGCTTTTCCAGCACTGCTTCTCTGTATGGCACAATATCAGTGACATGGATCGTTTTACAGTGTCCAGATTGGTTCAGGGCGAAGAGATCGACGTCCTTGTTGATACGTCTGGCCTTGCTCTTCCTCGTCAATTTGAGGCTTTCATTCCGAGGATGGCACCGCTTCAGGTATCGTGGGGAGGGCTTCCCTGGAATCCTGGATCGGACGTCTTTGACGCTGTGGTTCTTGATGACCACATACGTGCTGCTCCTGCTCTTGATGAACAGAAGCTTGTATCTCTGCATGGGGGAGCCTTGTGTACCGGTTTGCCACCGGATGATGCTCCTCTATCGGATCGTGCATGTGATGGCGAATTTCTGATAGGCTTCCCTATCTATTTCCGGGAGCTGAACTATTATTCGGTTGCCTTGGCGGCGGCGTGTCTTCTGAAAATTCCTGAATCAAAGATCATATTGATTGACCGTGATTTCTCATTTGGTGAGACAGTTGGTCGTTTGTTGACAATGTTTGGAACTTTCGGCGTTGCTCATCGTATCGATCTGATCCAGGTTGATGATGAAGCGGCTCTGGCTTGCGAATGTGATCTTGTTCTCAGTCCTCCTGCTCCTCGGTCGGCGGTGCATGCTGTCAGTGTGTTGTGGGCTGGTGTGCCTGTTCTGGCTTTAGCCGGGGAGGGACGGCACATGCGGGGTGTCTCCTCTTTCCTGACTATGGCCGGATTGGGTGAGGAGTGCGTGGGATCCACGCCGGATAATGTCGCAGAGCTGGCTGCGGATTGGGCTTCTGACAGGGGACGCTTGGTGTCTTTTCGTGATACGATCCGTGACCGCATGCGTCAGGCGCCACCCTTTGATTTCAAGGCACGTTGTCGTTCTCTGGAAGGTATTTACGATAATCTTCTCGCTAAATTCGGGGATCCCGTTGATTGTTGAGAAAAGTGGTGGGGGTCAGCAATAGACATGAATGATGTTGATCAGCAAGTCGAGGAACGTCTTGCTCGTAACTATAAGATTTTTGAAGAACGTTTTCCCAAGCTGGCTGCCGATTTACGCACTATTGGTACGCCATCATCCCGCATTGTTTGGAGTGGTGACCAAGCGGTCAACATTGACATAGGAGGGACCAACCTTTATCCGGGTGATGCTCCTTCTTGGACAGCTGGTCAGTTGCGCGGTCGTTCTGATACCATGGACCGCTTGGTTTTCGGTAGCCCTGAACACTGTAATATTTCCGCGATCGGATTTCCGCTTGCTAAAGACTGCGCTAATTTTTTATCTGATCAAAGCATTGAATGTGATGCATATCCTCTTAATGAGATTGAGTATAGCTTTATTTTTGGGGTAGGTCTTGGTTACCACCTGAGTGAACTTCTCTCTTCTGAAGATGTTAATACATTTATTATCATAGAGCCTGTTGCAGACTTTATCATTCACTCAATGAATGTCATTGATTGGGTTCCTATTATCGAGAAAATATATGAACGGGGTGCCTCTTTATATTTCATCACAGCAGATATGCCGGAGCGTGCTGTCAGGTCCATAGAAGATGTCGTTACAAACAGAGGTAACGCATTTTTGGACGGATCATATATTTATGTACATTACTATTCTTGGGCCCTGAAGGAATCGTACAATATATTCAGCGATATGATAAAGTATCACTATATAACTAGTGGATTCTATGAAGATGAAGTGAAAATGGTTGAGAATACAGTTTCAAACTTCACGCGGTATCCATTCAGGCTTGTTCGTGCCCAAGAAATGCTTGAGCAGAGAATGCCGGTTTTCATTATTGGATCTGGCCCTTCTCTTGATAAAGACATGCCATATATTCGTAAATGGATCGATCGATCTGTTATTGTTAGTTGTGGTACGGCATTGGGAATCCTTCTAAAGTCCAGTATAACGCCTGATATACATGTTGAGAATGAGAATGTTGACTTGGTGGCGGAGATTCTCTCCAGCGCTGCAGAAAAATATGACTTGAGTACAATCAGGTTGATGGCGTCAACAACGGCAACGCCGGAGATTGGTGAGCTCTTTGGTTCGATCTGGTTCTACTTCCGAGGTGGCTTGTCTAGTACTTACCTGTTTGGTGGTCGTGAAGTGCCTCTGCTTGGCGCATTTCCTTTGGTAGCAAATGCGGCCTTTTCAGGCATGGTCCGTCTTGGATTTCGTACATTCTATTTTTTTGGCTGTGACTGTGGTGCACGTGACCCTAAAAAACATCATGCCGAGCAGGTTTTCTATAATATTGACTACAATGGGAAAGCTGAAGTTGACACGGACTGGGAGAATAAGCTGGTTCGGACTGTGCCTGGAAATTTCGGTGGCACTGTCAGCAGTGCTTGGCATCTGGATATGTCCCGTCGTGTTTTTGTGGAGACGGTTCGTCTGCTGTCTGTTGACGTGTGGAATTGCTCTGACGGAGCCAAGATAGAAGGATTTTCTCCTTTGGCTGCCGGGGCTATTCGTCTGGATGTATCCACTGTATCAAAGTCAAAAATACTTGAGAGGGTTGAGCGTCAACTCCCACTTTTCCAGCCTCCGGATATTTTGCGTGACATTACTGTATCCAGTTGGCTTCAGGGTATAGAGTCTTATGATGATGCGCTTTCGTGCATCTTGGAGGATTTGCGATGTGAATCACCCAGCTATCGATCGCTTTTAAAGCAGGTCCGAGAGCTTTTATCATCCAGTACAACATTTATGCCTATCGCCCGTATGGCCAGTGCGACGTTTGAGTCCATGATTCGGTATGGTGCCTTTGTTGGGACGAGGGTCAAGGATTCGGATAACAGGAAGAAGTTTTTTGATTTCTTCACAAAATGTTATGAAGAGCGCAGCAAGGTCATTACGGCCGAAATCAAGGAATTTCTGGAGGATATGGACGAGAAGATCAGTGCTGCGAAGAAGGCAAAAGGAATTCGTACCTGAGGTTCTGGCAGGCAGGTTCTCGTGACCCTGTTCGGACAGTACATAGGCTGGATGTAGCCTTTTATTCTTCAGAGTTCATTGTTCAGATGTAATCTTTCAGGCTCAACTTCGCCAATCGTCCAGTTACCTGGTATGATGCTTCCAAAGCCCTTTGGGTTTCATTAAGCCGGGTGATGGCTTCGGCCATGTCAACTTCTTCGATATCGGCAATCCCGGTTTCGAGAAAGGCAATGAAATTCCGCGCCCTGTCTTCGGCACCTTTTAGCTCGACGCGGTTGAAGCCGATCGTTTGCTGGAGTGCAGACAGGTCATTGCGGCTTTCATTCATGCCTTCATCGTGCAGGATTGCGTCGTTGATCAACGCGATTCCTGTTTCCAGACGCCGATAGAACTCAGGCAGGTCAATATCTCCCGTACCTGTTACCGGGAAACCCTGACCAATAATACCCAGTCCGCGGATCAGTTTTTCGAATGCGGCATCCTGTGCGTTGACACCAATGGTAATAATCCGGTTTTCATCAACCCTGTGTTCGCTGCGCAGATTGTCGCCCTGATAATAGCCTGTGCTGACAATATTGACGTCTGTCTGATTGCCGATGGTCGGGATCACCGGCGTTGTGTAAATCATTTCCCCAGCCAGAATCTGGGTCATGGTACCCGCGCCGGTGATGTCAGTGTTCGACGGGTAGCGTACTGTGAAGATCGTGTTGTTGCCGGTGCTATTTTCCAGTCGTATGGCGGCCCCGTTCGGAACCCCGACGTTGAGATTAATGCTTTCTGTTGCCGCGCTGGGAAATGGAGGTGTTACCTTCATGTAACGCCCGTCTTCCGAGATTTCTGTAATGGTGTAAACACCATCATTAGCTGCCGTGCCACTGTCAATCAGAAGTGCCATCCCCCGTTCCAGTCGACTGAAGGCATTGGCATTGGGCGAAGTGATGGAACCTTCGGCGGGTGCAGGTGCTGGTCTGGGATCCGGAACAGAGGTCGCGAATGTCATGGTTCCGGCTGTTGCAGCCGATATCGAACCAGTGATGAAGCGTTTGGTTTCACCCGCCCCAGTATCCGCTGCGATAGTGCCATAGCTTGTTCCGGAAATAGCAGCGGGGTTGTTGAATACAACATCCACAGCACGGAAATCGATGTCAAACAGGTTGGCAGCGCGTGTTTCAGGGAAGGTTACGGTGTTGCCATTATAAACAGCCTCGAATGCTTCCAGACTGGATACAGGCATCTTGACCGGTGGTGTTTGTTCCCGCCCCCCCGAAAAGAGATAGCGTCCCTCAAGATCTGTGTTCAGGGTATCGCGGATCTGGGCCAAGGATCCCACGGCATTTTTACGCATCTGGTTCAGGGACGCTATGTATTCCGATGCAGGCCTGTCTGTGCGCAGCTTGGCGACTTCGCGGATATCTGCAATGACTTTCTGTGCGTTGCGTTCAATGTCATTGGCGCAATTCTGGGTCTGGTTGGCCCGTACTTCAGCGACAACATTTCCCGCCTTGAATCGTTCGGCTCGATCACGGATGGTTTCCATGTTGACCAGCCGGAAGCTTTCGATGGAAAGCCCTGCGTAGGTCTGGCTCTTCTTCTTGCTGTTTACTTGCAGGGTTGAATCATAGAGCATGCCCTGCAGGTCTACCATGCGATTCAACAGAACCTGACTGCTGACATAGCTTGGAACACGTGTCATGGCCGTTGTCCTTAGCGAATTATATCATTGAGAATGTCGAGCATCTGCTTGGTCGTTGAAATGACCTTGGCGGCAGCGGAGTACGATTGTTCAAAGATCATCAACTGGGACAGCTCTTCGTCCAAATTTACCTGGCTGACCTGGGCATCTTTCATGACCAGTGCTTCGCTCAACCCCTGTTGATAAGTAACGGATTCCTTGGCTGTGGCGGCTCGGCCCGCAGCGTTGGAGACGATAGCGGCACCATAGTCGGTCAGTTTCAGGCTTCCGGTGGCCAGTCCGCCAGACAGATTATAGCTCCGTGGTGTTGTGAAGACCTTTGCCACTTCGTTGATGTTGCTGTTGTCCCCGACCGATACATAGTATTGCGCCGTAATGGGATTGAACTGTACCTTGCCCCGGTGCAGCCGACTGGGGCTGAGCGTCAGGCTGGGGTTGACAACAATGCTACGTGCGTTTCCGGTATCGGATGGGGCCAGTTGCAGCGGGCCAAACGCTGTTGTGGGGCCTGTGGCACTGGTTACAACCAGTTCTCCACCATCCAGATTGCTCAGGCGCAGCCGTTCTCCGGTGCCATCCGGGATGACATTGGCAATAATGCGGTCTGCAAGAGCCGGGGTTCCATTGATACGATCAGCAAGTGTTCTCAGGCTATCACCCGGCAGAACGGAAACCGTGGCAAAGTTGATGCCGACGGTGTCTGTTGAAAACTGCAGGGTTGCACTGCCAACGGTATAGTAGTCTTTCGATATAACTGTGCTGTCCCAGGTCCTGTTCTTGACACCTTTGTGGAACAGGTCATTCAGTCCAAAGAAGTTGGCAAAACCCTTGACGGTCTCATCCGCATTTCCGTCATTATTGGCATCAAACAGGATTGTGGCATCTGTGGCTTCAGCCCCAAGGCTGGAGTCAACCTGGTCGCGGAAACCCAGTGATGCTTGGGCGGTGTTCAGCTGGATCTCAAAGGTTCCACCTGTGTTGACCTTGACTGTTGCATCAGCCAAGTTGGGACCAGCCGGAAGCCGCAGCCATGATTGCATACGGCTGGCTACTTGATCAATGGTCCACGGGCCGTTGGCTGGATAAGCTCCACCAGCAAAAGATCCATCGGTCATGATTGTATTCAATGTTGTGGTTGACTTCTGTGACCCATCTGTATTGAAAACAGTCAAGGTCACGTCGCTTTTTTGTAGAGAGATTGTCTGGTTATAGTTTGTGATTGCCGCATCCGGTATGAACGAGCGTGATCCGATCATAGCATTGGCCACGGCCGGGAAGCTGGTTCCCCGGTTGTGAGCTTCATTCACAGATGTCCGCAGTTTTGTAGCCAGCTCGTCCATCTGGGCCTGCAGGTCGGGAAGTTCCCGGTCACGAACCTCGATCAGGGATTTCAGTTTTCCCTGACGGATATCGCCAGTGATATCCAGGACTCCGACGGACATCTTTGAGAACTGCCCCGAGGCAAATGTGTCGGTGGGCGAAACCTGCGTTGCCGGGTTAAAGACAATTTGTTTGGCAACGCTGTCAATCAAGGTCACGCCAGATGCCGTGTACATGACAACCGCCCCGTTTTCCCTGACAAAGTGTTGCACATCCATGATTTCATTGATTTTACCCAGAAGTGTATCGCGCTTGTCTTCCAGGTCGGCGGTGCCGCGCTTGGTTGCCCTGGCCAGAACGATCCGTTCATTCAGGACGGCAATATCCTTGACGGCTGCATTCATGATCTCAAGGTTGGCGTAAATGTCTTGGTCGGCTGCGGCCCGCAGATCCTGTATGGAATTGGACAGGGTATTCATTTGATACGCAATGTCCTGCATTTTACGGATAGTACGGTCGCTTTGTCCCGTGTTGATGGCAGCCTGTTCGAATTGGGTCGAGAGATTGTTGATGGTGTGGGCAATTGTTGTGTTGTCACCGGGTTTGCCAAAAAGATCCTGCAGGCGATCAAAGTACTTTTGTGTAGCGGCGTACTGCTGGTACAAGCCCGCAGCTTGCCAAGAATTGGCTCTTAACTTCTCGTCAACCCGGCGTGTTGTTTCCGCAACCTCTACCCCAACCCCATAGCCCGCCAGAACGCGGCTTGTCGGGTTGAACAGCTTGCGGGAAAAGCCTGGCGTGTTCAGGTTGGCAATATTGTTTGACACCAGGTCCAAGCCTTGTTTGGAGGCCTGTAGCCCGCTGAGAGCAGCAGAAAGTCCAAGTGTCAGTGACATGGGATTATCCTTTGGTTACCGTCCTAAAACAGCTTGTTTTCATAAAGATGCTTTCAGAATTCCTTGTTCAGGGCGATCGCAAGGCGCTTGTTTTCCACCTGATTTCCATCCAGGCGTCCACTTTCGCCATAAGCGGCCTGACCTTTCTCCTGGATTTCGCGAACGGCATCGGCAACGGCCCCCATAAAAGTATTGCCTGCCACAATACCGGCTCGCAGCAAGCTTTCATTCAGGCGTGAAGATTGCTCCAGAAGTTCTCCGGCAATCTTGAGCTTTTCGACCTGTGCTTGCGGCATGCCTTTGGCGATGTCCGGCTCCCGGCGTAGAACAACAATCTGTTCCAGGTATGCCCGGGTCAGGGCCTTCTTGCGCTCGCTGTGTTCCTTGACATCCCCATAACGATGTTTGCGCAGGGCATCATTTTCCAGATCCAGGATGCGGGTCAGTTCGGTCACGACCATTAACAGATCTTCCGGACGATCGGGGGGTGTGATCGGAGATGTTCTGTCCTGTCCGGATTCACGGGTGGCCCGGCTTGCTGTTTCCTGATGCGTGTTTCTTGGCGTATTGCGCGGTTTACCGGTGGCAGCAACAGCCCTAGCTTGCCTTGGGGCACCAAGGCTGGCAACAGACTGCCGTCCTGCACGGGGGGGTGCGTCCTGTGTTGCCGTTCGTGTCAGACGACCGGGGCGTTTGGATGAACCAAAGGTCATCATGGGGTTGTCTCCTGTGCCTGCAACATGGCTTTTACAACGTGATCGGCCAGACCGATTCCGCCGGCCTTGGCAATGGATTTTCCGTATTCATCAATCAGAAGGCTGCGCCATTTGTCTTCCCCAATCCCCCCGCCAAATGTTTCGTTGGTCTTGATGCCGGCGAACATGGCTTGCAGGGCCTGCGAGAGAAAGAAGGATTCGAAGCTTTCGGCCGCAGCCTGCACCTTGTCCAAGTTTCTTCCCGCTGCGTGGTTGCTTAGGGCGGCCAGTTCATTTTGATGACGGGCGCTGCTGTAAACCAGCGATGTATCAGCCAGAGGCACCATTACATCACCTCAATCTCTGCTTGCAGGGCCCCGGCGGCCTTGATGGCCTGCAATATGCTGATCATGTCCCGTGGGCCAATGCCCAATGCATTGAGTCCATTGACAACCTCCTGCAGGCTGACTCCAGCATCCACGATGCCCAGCTTGCGATCAGCGCCTTCATCCACCTGGATATCTGTGCGTGGAACGACCACGGTCTGCCCAACGGCCGAGAAAGGATTGGGCTGGCTGACCTGGGGCGTTTCGGTAACGCGGATTGTCAGGCTTCCCTGTGCGACAGCCACCCGTGAAACCCGGACATTCTCACCAATCACAATAATGCCGGTTTGCTCGTCAATGACGACTCGTGCCAGCTGATCTGGTTCCACGCGCAGTTGCTCGATATCGGTCAGGAGCGAGACCACATTACGTCCCGGTGGGACGGTTACCTTGACGGTTCCCGGATCATCGGGGACAGCTTGCTGGCTTCCCAGATAGGAATTGACTGCTGCCGCTACCCGCCGTGCGGTCGTCAGGTCGGGGTTGCGCAAAGAGATATTCACCGTTTGCATCCCGGCCAGTGTGAAGGGAACTTCACGTTCAATCGTGGCACCGTTGGGTATACGGCCAGATGTGGGAACCCCCTTGCTGATGCTGGCCCCTTGTCCTTGGGCTTCAAAGCCGCCAACCTGCACTTGCCCTTGGGCAACGGAATACACCTCACCATCGGCGCCGACCAGCGGAGTTACCAGCAGGGTACCACCCAGAAGGCTCTTGGCATCCCCCAGAGCCGAAACGGTAACATCAATGCGGGATCCCTGACGGCCGAAAGGCGGCAAACTTGCCGTAACCATGACAGCCGCTATATTCTTGGGTTTCAGGCTTGATGCATCCCGCGTGTTGACACCCAGACGCTCCAGCATCCCGATCAGGCTTTCCCGGGTGAAGGGCATATCTTCTATTTTGTCGCCCGTTCCTTTCAGGCCAACAACCAAGCCATACCCAATCAGCATATTTTCCCGTACGCCTTCAAACTCGGCAATGTCCTTGATCCGGGATGGTGCTGTATATGCCGTGTTCGTTGCAGCCAGAAAAACCAGAGCGGCAGTTATTGCCGTGGTGACAGCGCGCAACTTTTTCGCACAACAAGCGCGGAAACAGGGCATTTCCAGCAGTCCTCCAATCCAGGGCAGGGTCATGTCTGTCTCTCGGGGACAAAACAATCAGTCTGCGCTCCTCTCATATGCCAGAATTATGCCATGATGCCGGTGTGTATATGCCGTGTAACAGTCTCTTGTTATGGATGCATAATATTGTACGACGTCATGCTCTTCTTGCTCTTCATCTGGATCGGCCCGGCAATAATTGCCGGGTTCCCCGTGTTGATTTCCCCTTTTATCACTGTCAGCAACACCTTAGAATCTCTCCGGAAAGAGGGGTACCCTGTATTCGGGGTCTGTCTTCGTGCAATAAATGGGTAGGCTGGATATCAATGAAAGTTTCAGGTGTTGGCCGTGGTTCCACGTCTTCAGCCAAACGTGCCGGGAAATCCAGAAGCCCGTCGCGGAGCTTTGCCAGTCATCTTGATGATACAGCCGGAGCCGTTGATGTCTCTTCCGGGCCTGATGCGCCAGCGTCTTTAGCGGCGATCAGCGGTATTTTATCTGTGCAGACGGTCGATCCTGATGCAGGTGGGGGGAAAGCCAACCGTCGCCTGATGCAGCGTGCCGAGGATTTATTGGACAAGTTGGAGGATGTACGTCACGGCCTTTTGGTTGGTGCCATTCCGAGGGATATGCTGGCTGATCTGGCTCGTATGGTCCGTGCCCGTCGGGATGCGGGTGGTGATCCCCACTTGGTCGCTATTCTCGATGAAATAGAACTGAGGGCCGAGGTGGAGCTGGCAAAACTCGCAACACGTTCCGGATCCAGGGATGCTGCCAAAGCCCGGGAGCCCTCTTCGTAATGGCGGCGTCAATACCCTTCTTGCGTTATTTATTAGCGCTTTATCTTGTTAGGGTAGTGCAACTTTTCTTGCGCTATCCTGCGCTGCACCCTATAGTCCCGACCGGATTTGGGAGGTCCGTCACGTCATGACAACAGTGAGTATCTTGCCGCCGGACTATCGTCCTTCGGATGATGAGCCGTTCATGAATGAGCTCCAGAGGGAGTATTTCCGACAGAAGCTGTTGAAGTGGCGTTCCGAGCTTTTACGTGAGTCCGAGGAGACGCTTGAGCATCTCCAGGAAGGAGGATTGCAGGAACCAGACCTTGCTGATCGTGCTTCGGCCGAAATGGAGAGGGCTTTGGAGCTGCGTACCCGTGACCGTGCGCGTAAGCTGATTTCCAAGATTGATGCCGCGCTGGAGCGGTTGGAGCACGGCACTTATGGGTATTGTGAGGAAACCGGTGAGCCGATCAGTTTACGCCGGCTGGAGGCACGACCCATCGCCACCCTCTCTATTGAGGCGCAAGAGCGTCACGAGAGGATGGAGCGTACACACCGTACGGACTGATTCAGTGTTATCGTTCTGATCCGATCAATGGTGGTCTTTCACGTTAGGTGTTGTTCCTTTTCCATTAGTGCACGGCGCTGTCTTCAAGCGTGCCGTGCATTTCTGTTTCGCTGTTTTCCAAGGCATTGTCATTTGATGCCTCGCTGTTGCGTACCGACTCCAGAAGGCCCTCGGCAATCTGTAGGTTGATGGCAGCAAGAGACCGGCTGCGGTTACCGCCGTTTCCCTGCATGATCAAGGCCGTTTCACGCGACACGTAGTCTGCCAGTGCCATCAGGTTATTTCGGATGTGCTGAGGGAAAATCGTACTTCCGGTTATGCAATGAGCTTTGACAGTCAGCCATATATCCAGATTCTTCTCTATGGCTGCGTCCATCAAGGCTTGGTCGCCTTTTTCTTCTGCCAGACTGATGGCGTCAGAGACGAGGAACAGGGCAAGAGCTTCTCCCTCGCAGGTCTCACTAAGCGTACGTGCACTCATGATATTCTCCTGTTTCTTTGCCGGCTGGATTTTCCGGTGTCACCGCTGCCGGTCTGCGGGTTCACTCTCCTTCTGATCCGGATGGATCAGAAAGGAAGAATAATATCAAGGACTTCCTGCCCATAACGTGGCTTCTGGACATCAGACAGTGTGCCGCGTCCGCCATAGATAATCCGGGCCTCAGCCATTTTCTCCGACGACACCTTGTTGTCTGATCCAATGTCTTCGGGCCTGATTACGCCTGTAACCGCCAGCTCGCGCAGCTCACCGTTGACCTTGATTTCCTGACGTCCCGCAATCACAAGATTCCCGTTGGGAAGAGCTTGGATCACAACGGCGGCGAGCTGGACGGATATGGTTTCCTCGCGTTTGATGGTACCGCTGCCACCATGTGTGCTTCTGGAGTTGATCCCACCGATCATTGTTGCAGGATTGACCGTGTTAGGGAGAATCTTGCTGACGGAATTTTCTAGCCCCATCAAGTTGGTAAAGCCGAATTCTTCTGTGGGTTTTGCACGGTCACGGTTTGTAGAATTGCTCAAGGACGCTTTTTCGCCCTTTATGTTGACGACAACAGTCAGAATGTCACCAACCTGCCCAGCTCTCTGGTCCTTGAAAAACGCGCGGGCACCGGGACGCCACAGACTATTGGGGCTGGATGTGGCCACATTTGCTGCGGGCATAGGCATGGATACGGGACGGTAATCCCGCTTGTTGACCGGATTTTCAATCGTGGAGACTTTTGGTCCCCCTCCAATTTCGGACAGCCTTTGCATTGTGTCGCATCCGCTGGCCGTGAGCAGGGCGCTGGCAAGAATTCCGGCTTTGGCTGCTTTGTGTAATGGTTTCATACCATGTCTCCTTGCGCCGCCGGGTCTAACGGAGTGATGCCGATTGCACAGGACCGGATACCCGGATTGTGCGTTGGCCCGTTACGGTACCGACTACAGTTCTTTTGCCCTGAAGGTTCTCGACCCGGATGTTATCGCCGAGGCTTCCGTTCTCAAGAGCTTGTCCTCGTGCTGTCAGTGACATGTTTGCCGTGTGCAGCTCGATGACGACCATTTGGCCCCGCGCGACCAAGACAGGACGTTCCACGTCTCCCGCGCTGACAGGTTCGCCCGGGCGCAGGGAGCGACGTAACTCCATACCGATGATCCTGTCTGCATCCACAAGGGCGGAGTCACGTAATTCCTTGTGGCGGACGCGCTTCCAGGTGATGTCTTTGGCACGGATAATTTCACGACGGGTCATCGGACGGGTCAGAACCGGTAGTTCCACTGTCTCGTGGAGTCGCCCTGACAAACGCAGTTTTTTGGGTTCAGAACCACCAACCGGCAGGGTCAGTGTGGCGCTGAAACGTCCGAACCGATCTGTGGCAATATCCACGACGTGGATGTTATTGAGATCACCGGCAAGAATATCGACGGGCGCTGGCATGGTGGTCAGCTCGATGTCCGTCCCTGGTTCGATGCCGCGTTGTTCCAGTGCCTGACGCAGGACATTCATAATGTCGTCTTGCCCGAAGGTGGTGCTGTCACGTGTGATGGTGACTTGGTCCATGGGGCTGGCGGGAAGCCATCCCAAGTTCCATGCTGCAGAAATGGCGGTCAGGCGATCAGCACCCAGAACCAGCTGCTCTCCGGCTGCGGGTGCATGTATGACCTCGATATCCCCGCTTTCCAGGATTCCTGTTACGGGACTGAACAAGTCCCCCAAACGAACCGAATGCCCCGTGACAACGATGTTGCGATTCAGGGATACCGGAACTGCGGTGGTCCCGTTTCTTTGCGCCGCAGCCATCAAGGCTTCCGGTACGCTGACCAGAATGGGTCCTGAACCCGTCCGGGCCATGGCTTCACCGGCAAGGCCGGCAGCCAGAAACACGGCAAGTATACGCAGGGTGGTGGTCATGGTTTCAAGGTCCAGTCAGTCATGGTTCTTAGCGGAGCTGGCTGATCGTCCGCATCATTTCATCCGATGCGGTAATGACTTTGGAGTTCATTTCATAAGCGCGCTGGGCAGAGATCAGCTCGGTGATCTCTGACACAACGTTGACATTCGAGGTTTCAAGAAAACCCTGTAGCAGGCCGCCAAAACCGGGTGCGCCCGGGTTTCCGACAGTCGCAGCCCCGGATGCCTGTGTTTCAACCAGAAGATTCTTCCCGATCGCGGCAAGGCCGGCGTCGTTGGCGAAGGTTGCCAGCTGAATCTGACCTACGTTCTGGGGGGCAACCTGTCCATCGATCTTGACGATCACCTCGCCCGAAGCATTGATTGTGACGCCGGTGGCATTCTGGGGAATTACGATCCCCGGCTGGAGTGTGTAACCATCGTGTGACACCAGCTGACCATTGGGGTCTGGCTGGAATGCCCCGTCCCGGGTATAGGCCGTGGTGCCATCAGGTAAGGTGATCTGGAAGTATCCCTTGCCCTGAATGGCAATGTCATACGAATTGTTTGTGGATGTCATGCTGCCCTGTTCGGCAATCCGGTATACGGCATTGGTTTTAACGCCAAGCCCCAGCTGGATACCGGCTGGAACAATGGTTCCTGTATCGGAAGAGTTGTCACCAGGCCTGCGGACATCCTGGTAAAGAAGATCAGCGAACTCGGCACGCCTTCTGGCATAAGCCGTTGTGTTCATGTTTGCGATGTTGTTGGAGATGACCTCAACGTTTGTCTGTTGAGCCAGCATCCCCGTTCCGCCAATAGCCAACGACCGCATCTTCTTTTTCCTTCCGCATCATTCCCCTGTGTGGGGCCATGCTTTTCTTTCCCGTTGCCGGGAGTACATATCCAACCGGTTATGCGCTACGCCGTGCCCATGTATCCATGGTGCGACGGACGCGCTCGTCTTCTCTTTCAATCATCATGTTTGAACGTTCATAGGCCCTCTGGATGTCGATCATCCGTGTGATCTCTATGATTCCATTGACGTTGGAGCCTTCCAGTGCACCTTGGACAACACCGGGTCTCTGTGCCGGTTCCGCGTTCATTCCCGCAGGCGCTTCCCACAAAGTTGATCCATAGCGTTTCAGGCGCTGCGGGTTTTCAAAGGTCACTGTTTTCAGCCGACCAACAGGTCCATTTTCTGTTGCCACTGTTCCATTCGCCATGATGGAGATCTGGGATTCATTCGGGGCAATGAAGATTGGTGTGTTGTTGTCGGTCATGATCGGGTAGCCGTCGTGATTGGACAGTTGCCCCTGTTCGTTCAGGATCAGTGACCCCCCACGTGAGTACTTCTCGCCGGCAGGTGTCTCCACAGACAGGAAAACATCCGGGCGCTCCAGGGCCACATCCAGTGTGTTCCCTGTGTGCCGGATTGGCCCCTGACTCAGGTCATTGACTGTTCCAAAATCCTGTACGAATCGAACCTGGTCCCTGAAAACCGAGTCTGTATTCGGTGTGCGCACCATATAATCGGTGAACAAAGTGTCCTGTCGCCGATAGTTTGTCGTATTCATATTGGCCAAGTTGTTGGCAACCGTTTCCATACGGCGCCACAGGGCTGTTTGGGCAGATAGGGCGATGTAACCCGTATTTTGCATGGCCTTTCTGGTCTCCCGTCGGCATTGCTTTTGTGCCGATCAGGGAAAGCACATATCGTGCCAGCTTGTTTAATGGTTATATATGAAGGTGTTGTGATTTTACGGCGCACCATCTTGCCCTGGCCTCAGGTAAAAAGGTGTATGGTGGGAAGGCAGAAATTTCCGCTGGTGCCGACACGAGAAAGCCCTAACCCCTTGTTAAGGGTTCCTGCGTAGTCTTTGCACAAGAAGGATACATGTTTGTACGTGGTGAACCTCGCCCGCACATGGACTGGCTGATGCCGAGGGGACGATGGCCGAAGATCTTGATGAAGAATATGACGACGATGATGCCGAGGGCGATGGCGGCGGCGGTGGTGGCGGCGGCGGGCGAAAAAAGCTGCTTCTGCTGATCTTGCTGCCGATCCTGTTGATTGTCGGGGGCGTTGCCGGCGCATGGTTTGCCGGTGTTTTTGATCGCAAGCCGCCGCCGGAGGCTGAGGCAGCCGCTGCGTCTGGCGAAGGAGCTGCGCCACAGCCAGCCGGTGCCGCTGGTGCGCCCGGCGCTTCTGGTGCGCCCGGAGCCCCTGCTGGTCCGGCTTTTTATGACCTGCCGGAGATGGTGGTGGACATTGCCGGGCAGGGCCGCAAGCGGACTTTTATGAAAGTCCGGGTCAGTCTGGAGTTATCGTCGCAGGCGGATGTTCCCATCGTGGAAAGTGTCATGCCGCGTATTGTTGATAATTTCCAGGTGTATTTGCGTGAGCTGCGTATCGAGGATCTTCAGGGTGCTGCCGGGATTTATCGCCTGCGAGAGGAACTCTTGCTGCGTGTTAATTCTGCTGTACGACCAGCCAAGGTGAATGATGTTCTGTTCAAGGAAATGCTGGTTCAGTAGCCCTCTGTTCATGTAGAGGGGGAGTGGGGTGAAGTGAGGGAAGCAGGATGACCGCGCCTCAGGATGCAGATCGGACCGCCGAAGACGAAGAAGCCCTTATGAAGGAATGGGAAGCCATGTCCGGCGGCGGCGGTGGCGGCGGCGGAGGTGGTGGAGAAGAAGGGGATGACGCCGATGCGATGGCCGCCGAATGGGAGGCCATGCTGGGTGGCGGGGAAGGTGGCGGCGGAGTTGCGACCGAAATAAAGCCTGAGTTTACAGCCAGCTCTTCCTCGGGGCGTGAAAGTACACGTGTTCTGAACCAGGATGAAATCGACAGTCTTCTGGGCTTTGATGATTCCGACGACGAGCGAAGCGACAAGACGGGTATTCAGGCTATTCTGAATTCCGCTTTGGTGTCGTACGAACGCCTGCCAATGCTGGAGGTGGTGTTCGACCGACTTGTGCGTATGATGTCTACGTCGTTGCGTAATTTTACATCTGATAACGTCGAGGTTTCCCTCGACAACATTTATAATCTTCGGTTCGGCGATTACCTGAACTCTATTCCTTTGCCGGCGATGCTGACTGTTTTCAAGGCTGAAGAGTGGGATAACTACGGCCTTATGACGGTTGATTCCGCCCTGATTTATTCCATTGTTGACGTGCTTCTGGGTGGGCGCCGCGGGACAGCTGCCATGCGTGTAGAAGGGCGCCCCTATACGACCATTGAACGCAACTTGGTCGAGCGGATGATTCACGTCCTTCTGGCCGACCTTTCTGCGGCCTTTGACCCGCTGTCACCGGTTACGTTTCGTTTTGATCGCCTGGAAACAAACCCCCGTTTTGCCACCATTTCCCGACCTTCCAATGCTGCGATTGTGGCCAAACTCCGAATCGATATGGAGGATCGCGGCGGCAGGGTTGAGCTTCTGTTGCCCTATGCGACCCTGGAGCCTGTCCGTGAGCTCCTGTTGCAGATGTTCATGGGGGAAAAGTTCGGTCGTGACTCGATCTGGGAAACTCACTTGGCTGAAGAGATGTGGTTTACCGAGGTCGAGATGGAGGCTGTTCTGGATGAACAGACCATGTCTTTGCGCGATATCCTGAACTTGGAAGTGGGGTCCCGGATTATGCTGAATGCAGCTCCTAATTCTCCTGTTGAGTTGCGTTGTGGCGATATTCCCATGTTTTCCGGGCAAATGGGGCGCAGGGGCAACCACATCTCGATCCGGGTTGATTCCAAAATCAGGCAGCAGAGGAGGTAGTGCCATGGACGTTGCGCTGATCCTCGATGTGCTGGTTGTTTTGCTTCTGGTGCCAACGATTGTGTTTGCCGTCCTTCTTAACAATAGGCTTTCCTCACTACGCCGGAACCGTGAGGATCTGGCGCGTCTGATTGCTGCTTTCAATGAAGCGACTGTAAGGGCCGAGAGTGGTATTCCCCGCCTGCGCAAGGCCGGTGAAGATGCAGGACGTCTTCTGCAAGAGAAGATTGAAAGAGCACAGGTCTTGCGTGATGACCTTGCGTTCATGGTGGAACGTGCTTCTGCAATGGCAGAGCGGCTTGATGGAGCTGCACGTACAGCAAAGGAAAAGGCCGGGCGTGCTCTGTCTTCTGTTATCCCTGCTTCCGGGAATTCTGTTCCGGGAGGTCCGCCGGTTGATCCTGTTGCGGCCGCTGAGTCTGTTGTTGCCGCTGCTGCCGCTGCTGCTGCTGCGGCTGGGTTGTCTGCATCCGGAGCCCGTGTTCCTCCCCCGGCTCAGCTTGATATTGAGAGCGCTGCTGCTGCTGCGGAGTATGCCGAAAAGACGTCTGTTGCAAGAGCACCATCAGCCGCAGAGATTGTTCGGGACGACTCCTACGTCATGCCTGATGTGCGTCCGGTTGACCAGTCTGGTTTGGCTGTATCCCAGCCCCCATCTTTGGGGAGTGCTTTGACAGCAACAGAGGGGGTCGGAGCTGCTATTCCCCCCAAGCGCGTTGAATCAGAGAGAAAGCACGCACCGATACCCCGGGAGGATGACCGGTCTGAAGCCGAGAAGGAGCTTCTGCGTGCCCTCAGGTCGGTGCGTTGAGGGGGCAGGGTATGGCTGGACTCAGAACCCCACGGATTCGCCTGTTGCCACTGGTCATTTTTGTGGCGGTTTTGATGTTGTCCGTGCGGCTGGAGTCTTTGTGGCACGATATTGGGGCTGGTTTTGACCGGGCCAGCCAACCGGGCAGGGACATTTCTTTGCCCCGCATAGCAGAATCGCCTGCTACAAGGGCTGTCCCTGTCCCGAGTCCAGCAGAAGAGCCGGGTATTCACATTGGTTCCGCTGTCGCTCAGACAGCAGGATCCGGGCCCTCGTCCCTGTCCGATCTTGAGGGTGGTGGAGGGCCGTCATTTACGCGCACAGAGGTTGATGTTCTCCAGAGGCTGGCGGAACGGCGTGAACTTCTTGACCGTAGAGAAAAAGAGCTGGATACCCGCGATGGCATGCTGAAGGCAGCAGAGAAACGCATAGATCGTAAAATTGTCGAGCTACAGAACCTGGAGAAGACAATCAACCAGCTCTTGAATCGTCATAACGAGGCCGAGAAGCGCAGAATTGACCAGCTGGTCAAGATTTATGCCACTATGAAGCCAAAAGATGCGGCCGGTATTTTCAATGCTCTGGAAATGGGCATTCTTCTGACTATCATGGAGAACATGAAGGAAGCCAAGACAGCGCCTATCCTTGCTGCGATGGAGCCAGAGAAGGCGCGGGCTGTGACAATGGAGATGAGCCGCCGGCACCAGCTTCCTGCCCCTGGCAAAGGGGAGCCCGGCAAGTAAATATGGGTTCCGTTATGTGTTGGGTATAAGTATGGTTGGAAAGATGTTGCGTCCAAGGGGTTGAGTCTTTTAGTAACAATGGGAAAGATGTTCTGGAGATCGCTGTGGCTGCCCGTTTGGCCGTCATGAACGGAGTGTGAGATGGCTGTCGACAAAGACATGAACATTCTGATTGTGGATGACTACAAGACGATGCTTCGCATCATCCGCAATCTGCTGAAGCAGCTGGGCTTCAGCAACATAGATGAGGCGTCCGACGGCAGCGCGGCTTTGTCCCAGCTTCGAAGCGGGCCAACGTACGGCTTGGTCATTTCGGACTGGAATATGGAGCCCATGACTGGACTCCAGCTCCTCAGGGAAGTTCGAGCTGATCCCAAGCTGAAGGCCTTGCCCTTCATCATGGTCACGGCCGAGTCCAAGTCCGAGAACGTTATCGCAGCCAAGGAAGCTGGCGTCTCGAACTACATCGTCAAGCCCTTCAATGCTGAAACGCTGAAGGCCAAGATGGTCAGCGTTCTGGGCGATTTCTGAGGTTGTCCCGGCGCGCCGTCCTGATTCTGGATTTCAGACCGGAGGCCCATGATCATGGTCGGTGACCCTTCCTCTCAAGAGGCTCCGTCGTCTGGACAGGACAGCGGCCTTCATCGTGCTGTTGCTTCCCGTATTGCAGGAATCCGCGAGGCTCACGGCGTTGCCGTGCCCGTCGACAATATTGGCGGTGTCGTTGCGGATATTCTGGATACCCTTTCCGGCGAGTTGTCTGCTGAGGATATGCGGCTTTACCAAGAGGTAGAGCAGCTGGCCCAGTACATACGTCAGGCTCGGTCAGAGATTGCGGCCCTTAATCCCACCGATATCCGGGAAGAGTTTCTCCCTACAGCAACGGATGAACTGGATGCGATTATCCAGTCTACCGAAAATGCTACGGGTTCCATCATGGATGCGACCGAAGCGGTCGAGGAGGTTTCTGGTCTTGTCAGCGAAGACTTGGGCTCCCGGCTCATGGATGCGGCGACAATGATATACGAAGCCTGCTCGTTTCAGGATCTGACAGGGCAGCGCATCACAAAAGTTGTTCGTATGCTGAAGAGCATTGAGGAGCGGGTCGAAAGTCTGGTCAAGGCATTCGATCCCAAGCTCCTTGCTGCTGCACGTGATGCGGCAGCGGCTGAGTCGGTTCAGCAGGCAGGGAACAGGGGGCGTGCCCGTGCATCTGCTGTTGGTGATAACGAGGGGGATGATGCCTTGCTCAATGGTCCACAGCTGGATGGGGATGCGATGAAACAGGGGGATATCGATTCTCTGCTTCACGGTACGGGTCCCAAGCGGACCTGAGTGGCTGGGCCGTAATGACTGATTCTGTCGATGCATCCTCCCGTCGTTCAGTTCTGTTGAGTGGTACCACGACACTGTTCCTCTCTTTATCGCTGCTGCTACTTGGTTTCTTCATTATTCTGGTTTCCTCTTCCCGCTATGACAGTCATCGTGCAACACCTGTCCTGTCAGGTGTCGTACGGGCCTTCTCTGACTCTCGTCATCATGATGGCTTGGCTGATCGGGGATCCTTTACGGGGCGGCATGGTCGCTGGTTGTCGAGTGCGCGTTCTTTCGAGGCTGCGCTGACACAGGCTCTGACGACGGATTTACGGGTTCTTCCGGTTATTCACTATGTTAGCGCTGATACCCTGAGGGCAGTACTTCCTGTCGAGTCCCTTTTTGAGCCGGGTAAAGCTTCATTCCGGTCTGAACGTCAGGCATTTCTGGATCGCCTGGTTGCCGTACTGTCATCTCCCCCTGCTGGATTTTCTTGCGAGATGAGTGTCCTGATCCAGGTTTCCGCTATGGACCGGGTTGGAGAGGTGCTTTTGGCTGAACAGCGTGTGGTTGGTTTTGCCAGTCTTGCGACAGCTCGTGGCATGCCTTTGTCCCAGCTTGTTGTTGGCGAGGAAATTGGCAAGGAAGGTGATCTTGTCCTAGCCTTCCGTCTGATGCCTGATGGGGGGTGAGCCTTGGCCGGGTACAAAGATGGGGAACCGTATTCCACAGACTCTGCGTTATCAAAGGATATTGGCACATCATCCGGCGTCTGGATTTATACGTTCACAGATCTTATCCTGCTTTTGCTGTCCTTTTTTGTGATGCTGTACGCCATGGGGAACCCTGATCTCCGTTATCTGCGTTCTTTGGTTGATGGCATATCAACCCGACCAGCACCCTTGGTGATTCGAGAGGTATCTGAAACAAGCCCTGACCTTTCCATGGTGCAGGTTGCTGTTTCTCCTGGACAAAATATTTCCTATCTCCGTGCCCTTATCGGACAAACGCTTCAGAATGAACCCCGTCTTAACGGCATGGTAATGACCATGTCTGATGATCAGCTTGTATTATCATTGCCGGGGAAGGTTCTGTTTCTGGCTGGGGAGGCGGTTCCGGCACCGGGTGGATCGGATATTTTGGCAGAAGTTGCGAACCTTGTATCTCGTCTGGATAACCGTTTGGTTATTGCCGGGCGAGCAGATGGAGGACAAACGGGGTCTGCTGTGGCGTGGACCTTGTCTTTGGCCCGTGCGCGTGTTGTTGCACAGGCCATGCGGTCTGCCGGATACCCCGGCGATCTTGGTCTTGTTGGTTATGGGGGGGCTCGTCCGGTTGCGGTGGTTCCAGCAGATGCTGTGCAACCGGTTGATATCCTCATTCTACCGGAGCGGAACAGGCGATGATGTCCGCGTGGAGATGGTGTGCTGCAGTTCTGGCCCCGCTCTTCTTGGTGGCGGTGTTGCTGGCGTTTGGCTCATCATCTGCGGTCCAGGCTTTTGAAACCAGGGCAGGGTTGCACGATACCTATGGTCGTCTGGTTTTTGATTGGGGCGTTCCCGTTAAATACAATCTTTCGGTTTCCGGTACAACCGCGACCATGACCTTTGACAAACCGGTGGAAAAAGATCCGTCTTCCGTGATCAAACCTATCCGGTCCTATGTTGACTCAGTTTCACTGTCCCCGGACACGTTGGTTGTCACCATGGTTATGAAAGAGCCATGGTCAGTGCGCGTCCTAACTGTCGGTACGGCTATTGCTGTTGATTTTTCCAAGGATGTGAAGTCAGGTTCACAACAAGCCGGTAGTAGTGCGAAACCACCGCCTGTGCAGCCCGCTACTGCTCAAGTGTCGCCTTCCCCCGCAGGAGCAGGGGGGGGCTCCCCTCCTGTTATTCCTGCAGCATCACCACCCGCAGAGGCAGACCGTGGGCCATCGCCGGTGCAGCCTGCGCCCCCTGAATCTGTATCTGGTATCAAGTCCAGCGGTGTGGAGGTGTCGGTCTCCAGCGAACCGGGGGGAATTACCCGTATTGCCTTGGATTGGCCACAGCGGCAGCGTTATACCGTGCAGCGTGGTGACGGTAAGACAACAGTAACATTTTCGCGTACGGCAACGATTGATATTGCGTCGTTGCGATCTGCCTTACCAGAGTCCCTGAAAAGTATCGCCGTAGAAGAAGGACGTGGGCGTCTGGCGATAACCGTTCCGGTTCCTCCGCGTGCAACGTTGATGACGGCAGCGGATGGCAAGCGTGTTCTGATTGATGTCAAGCAAACAGGGGGAGAGACATCTCCTGTTCCATCCCCGCCTGATTCGGCGGCAGCGGCAACAGCACCGGACGTCCCTGCTGCAAATGCACCTCCAACAGAAGCGGCGGCTAGTCCACCTGCTGGCAAGGCTGCAACCGATACCGAGGCAGCCTCTCCCTCTGCGACCACAACACCTCCTCCACCGCCCAGCGCTGCTGTCCAGGCTTTGGAGCAGGCCATGAGAGATAGGCTGGGACTGGCCAAGCCTGCTCCTCCTCCTCCGCCCTCCTCATC
This sequence comes from Haematospirillum sp. 15-248, assembly GCF_012102665.1. Classification (NCBI taxonomy): domain Bacteria; kingdom Pseudomonadati; phylum Pseudomonadota; class Alphaproteobacteria; order Rhodospirillales; family Novispirillaceae; genus Haematospirillum; species Haematospirillum sp. 15-248. The sequence continues at coordinate 123,912 of NZ_JAAVTF010000005.1, forward strand.
AGACTCTGATTTCGTCCAGGTAGAGGAGGGGCGCAGTGGGGATGCCCCTGTTGCCGCCAGTCTCTCATTCCCCTGGAATGAGCCGGCAGCGGCTGCCGTTTTTCGGCGTGGCGGCTGGACATGGGTCGTCTTTGATCGCCCCAAGGAGATGGATCTGGGTTTGTTGCGCCGTCTGGGTAGTGGTGTTGTGCGCGAGATTGAGCAAATTCCTAGTCGCTCCGCTACGGTAATCCGCATGTTGGTTGAGCCGGGCTATAATCCATCGGTACGCCGTGAAGGCTTGTTGTGGGTTGTTGATCTGTTGCGTCAGCCGTGGCGACCGGCCAATCCAACCTCGGTCGAGGCTCAGCCTAAAAGCCCGGTTGGTCCCCGGTTGTTCGTGCCTGTGGCCGAAGGTGGTCGTGCCATGGTGCTGGAAGATCCGGAAGTGGGCGATCGTTTTATTGTTGTTCCTCTGGTTCCTCTGGGGATCGGGATTTTCCCAGCTTATAGTTTCCCGGACGTCGATATTCCTGTCACCGTGCAGGGCATTCTGGTTGAGCCGAAGTCAGATCGTATTGTTGTGAACTCCACCCGGAACGGGGTTGATGTAACAGCCCGTGGTGGTCTGACCTTCTCGCCTGATCTTGCCCAGGCTGAACTGTTAAGCAGCATTGGCACCAAGACAGACTTCAAAAAGGTACTGGATATTGATGCTTGGATGCATGGACCGGAAGAGGACTTCTCGAAAAATAGAAAGCAGCTGCAAATTGCCGTTGCCAGCACGCCACCGGCACGGCGCAATAATGCCCGGCTTGACTTGGCCAGGTTCTTCTTTGCGCACGGACGTGCGGCCGAAGCGCTGGGTATCCTCAAGGTGCTGGCTGACGATGACAAGGAAATCGTCAACACGGGCGCATTTCGTGCTTTGCGTGGGGTGTCCTCGTTCTTGATGGGACGCTACCCTGAAGCCATAGAGGATCTGGAGCACGCCAGTCTGAAAGGTGTGGAAGAGGCGGCTTTCTGGCGTGCTGCCGCGCAGGTGGAGATGGGAGACCCTGGTTTGCAGGCGCAGGCATTGCGGGCTTATGGGGGGGTTATCGGCAATTATCCCCAGCGCGTGAAAATTCCGCTGGCACTTACGGCTGCCAAAGCTACGGTCAGTGTCAGTGATGAAATTGGAACCAATACGTTCCTGACAGCAGCCCGGTCTGACCACAATACCCAGCGTGAACTTGCTGCCATCAATTACATCGAGGGCAAGCTTTCGCAGTCGAAGGGAAATTTCGAGATTGCGCTGGAGCGCTTTGCTGACGCCGTCGAAACAGGCGATCGGTATTACAGTGCTGTTGCTTCGTACGACCGGTTGATGTTGCAGAAGAAGATAGAGGAAATTGACACCGAAACCCTTGTCAACGGTTTGGAGCGTCTTCGTTATGCATGGCGCGGCGGCGCTTTTGAATTTAACCTGTTGATGACTCTGGGGGATCTGGAGCGTGATCGTGGGCGCTATGGCGAAGCGTTGCGTATCTGGCAGCAGGCCGCCACGTACTTTCAGGATTATCGCGAGGCAGAGAAAGCAACAGCCAGTATGCGCGATGCTTTTGAGTCCCTGTTTCTCAAGGGGGCAGCGGACAGCATGAGTCCGGTCGGTGCCATTGCCCTGTATGATGAATTCCGTGAATTGACGCCCACTGGCGAGAAAGGCGATGAAATGATCCGTCGTCTGGCTGACCGATTGGTGGGGGTTGATTTGTTGTCCCAAGCGGCTTCCCTTCTGGACCGTCAGGTGACCTATCGCTTGGGCGGGGTCGAAAAAAGCCGGGTTGGTGCCCGGCTTGCTTTGGTTAATTTGCTGGACAAGCAGCCACAGAAAGCCGTTGAGGCTTTATTGAAAACAGCAGATCCGGCTACGCCAGAACCACTGGAAGCCCAAAGACAACGGCTGTTGGCTCGGGCACTGTCGGACATGGGGCGGGGAACCGAGGCCATTGACCTTCTGGGGCTTGATACATCAAGCGAGGCAGACTTGCTGCGAACGGAGATTTACTGGAAAGAGCAGAATTGGCCCGCTGTTGCCCAGACCCTTGAGAAGCTGACGCCGGAGCCAGAGAGCGGCCTTGTCCTGACCGACACCCAGGCCAGGTTGCTGCTGGACTGGGCCACGGCCCTGACCTTGGCTCAGGATGAGCGCGGCATCATGGACCTGCGTAAATTGTATATGCCGGCCATGAAGAAAACATCCTATCACACAGCCTTTGACCTGATCACGACCACTCCCGAAGGCGGGTTGATCGACTACAGGACAGTGTCGGGGCGCATTCGGCAAGCCGAGAACTTCCGCTCTTTCATGGCCGGATACGAAGAGAAGCTGAAGAGCATGGGGCTTAGTACAATTAATTGATATGAGGCTGTGGCACGTCTTCTGTCTGTTAACGGGAGAAGCGTGTCGACATCAGAATAAGGGTTTGTGTGCGTTCGACGCCCGTGATGCCTCCAATACGGTCTGTGATTGTATCAAGGGCATCCATGGTTTCGGCAGCAACTTCGGCAATCATGTCAAATGCACCACTGATGGCGTGGAGAGCCCTGACTTCCATCATTGGCTTTATTCCGCTGGACACTCGCGCCGCATGTTTGGGTGATACGCTGATCAGGACGTGTGCCCGTATCATGCGCCGGGAAAAGTCATCAGCCAGACGGATTGTATAGCTTTCAATAATACCTTGTTCCTCAAGGCGTTTGATCCGGTGCTGGATGGTACTGCGTGACACATCCAGCCGCCTGGCCAAGGCTGCGGTCGGTTCACGGGCATCAGCACGTAGTGCGTCCAGAATCTGGCGATCCAGATTATCCAGCATAGGTCTTCTCATTCAGTTTGGAAAACACGGGGTGCGCATTCTGGCACATTGTTGTGTTCCAGGCGACAGGTCGTGTGTGAGAATTGTTCTATTGCAGGATTCCGTAGCTCTGGACAAGAGAGCCAACCAGCAGGTGCCAGCCATCAACCAGCACAAAGAAAACAAGCTTGAAAGGCAGGGCCAGCATCATGGGCGGCAGCATCATCATGCCCATGCTCATCAACACGCTGGCAATGACCATGTCAATGATGATGAACGGAAGGTAGATCAGGAATCCGATCTCGAAAGCCCGCAGAAGTTCCGAGATCATGAAAGCTGGTATCAGGGCCCGTAGCGGTGTCTGTTCCGGCCCTTCTACCGGCTCAAGATTGGCCATATCCATGAAAAGTTGTAAATCCTTGGGGCGTGTGTGTTCGACCATAAACAGGCGAAAGGGCATAATAGAACGGTCAAATGCCTCGAATTCGTCAATCTGGTCGTTCATCATTGGCTCCATCCCTTGTTTCCATGCGGTCTCAAGGGTTGGCTGCATAATAAAAATGGTCATGAACAAAGCCAAGCTGGCCATAACCTGATTGGGAGGCGTTGTTCCTGTTCCCATGGCATTCCGCAGGACAGAGAAAACAACAATCAGTCGTGTGAAACAGGTTACCATCAGCAAAAAAGACGGTGCCAGTGTCAGCACTGTCATCAGCAAAATCAACCGAACAATGGTCGCTGTTGTTGATCCGCTCCCGGATGGCCCGAAATCAAGGTTGATTTGCTGGGCAACGGCCTCGTGTGGCATCAGAAGTATGAGGAACAGGAACAAAAGCATTGCCTTGCCCGGTATGCTGAAAGGCCTGTTTCTCATCGTACTCTCTCCGGCTCAGGCTCTGGCAACAAGGGGTCTGCACAAATGGTATCTTGCGCGGCTTCCTGTTCTGTCGTTGTGAAGCTTGGTGCTGCTTGGCCCGCATCAATCAACAATTCACTGGTGTTTCCGAGAAGGATGAGGTGTTCACGATCATTATGCCGGACCAGCACAAGCTGCCGGCGAGCATCCAGGTTCAGGCGTTCCGTAATTTCCAGGCTTGGGGCAGACCGTTTTCCAGCCCACGAGCGTATTGGGCTGATGCGTCGCACAACAGCACCCGCCATGAAAATCATGCCGATAACCAGAAAAAGGGCAAGCAGTGGCCGAAGATAAAAGTCTGTGTCCATGAGATGCGGTAATCAGGCCTGGAAGAGATCAGAAACAAAAATATTACACAGAGCGAGCAGGGTGGGTTGCCGGATCACTCTGCCGGTGTGTGACGGTATCACTGTGGTGGTGTTCTGGAGGTATATGCAGCTTCTGCGCATGACGGTATGCGGCACCAACGGTTACGGCTTGTGTTGGTTTGTTGCCGGGCTGAACACCGGGGCGGAGCGCAAGATCTCCGAATCGGTTGCGCATCTCAGTCTCAAGAGCATCGAGATCATAAAAAAGAGCTTCCATCATCGGTCGGAGACCTCGGGCATCATCTTTTGTCATCAGGTGGATAGACTTACACGCTGTTCGTATCATGTGCTCCAGATCCCCGAGGCGAGGAAGGATACCATCTGAGACGGAAGAGCGTGCCTGGAAGAGGATGTCTCCGATGCGGCGCAGCTCCTGACGCAACACGGCACTGTCAGGGATACCCGGAACCGGGGGGCGGGGTGGAGCCGTCATGGCATTGCTCCTCCGAGGTGTGGTGCCGTAGGGAGAAGAGGATAGGTCCCGTTTGCTCGATAGACATACACCAGCAATTCCGCTACGGCAGCAAAAGCTTCGGTCGGAATTTCTGAATCCAGGTCAACCACAGACAAAATTTGGGCCAAGTCGGCGTCTTGTCGGACTTTTACGCCGCTTGCGAAGGCAATATTCAGAATCTGGTCCGCAACGCATCCGCGCCCTGATGCAACAACCTTGGGGACTGCATCAACAGACGGATCATGATCCACAGCGACGGCGACGGACTGTGTGTTTGCGGACGCGTTGCCGTCTTGGTTTGACCCGGATCCGGACTCCGGTGGTGGTTTGGGGGTGCCGGTGTTCACCGGGTATTTCCTTCCACTCTGAGCAAGCCCATCGGCCTTGTGGCCATTCAGTGACAGACCCATCATGTGGGGGCGGCGCTTAAAAAATCGTTTAGCTTGTCGCCAGGTTGCTATGTCCCGGTATTCCGGTGGTGTTGTGAACCGGTCTTTACTCTTTCTTAAAGGGGTGGGCTGGATCATGTCTGCACACCTGAGGCTACTTGTGAGCGGGTAGCCTGGACTGTATGCCCCGTACGGCAGGGACAGGGAATTATGGATACATCCAAGTTATCGTTGTTTCGTATGGCCCGTACAAAGATGGACTGGCTTGCCCAGCGTCAGCGCGTTCTGGCCCAGAACATTTCAAACGCGGATACCCCGAAATTCAAGGCTAAAGACCTAAGGGAGGTTGATTTCGGGAAGATGGTCCTTGATGCAACAGAGCCATCTGTCAAGCCGACCATGACCAACCCATCCCACATGGGAGCTGCCCTGCCTGATCTTGGCCCATATCGCGAGGTTGCTGTACGTAGAACATGGGAGCGCTCCATTGACGGCAATCCCGTTGTTCTTGAGGAACAGATGGAAAAGATGGCCAGGGGGCGGTCCCAGTATGATCTGGCCTTGCAGTTGATCAAGAAGAATCTGACAATGATCAAGTCTGCGCTTGGGCAGCGTTGACGTGAGGGATGTGGCACCTGCGCTGTCTGTCAGGCGCGATTGTGGTGTAGGGGGTATGGGATATGGATGACCTTTCGAAAGCGACGTCGATCGCCTCGTTTGGGGCGAAAGCCCAGGCGAAGCGTCTTCGTGTGATTTCGGAAAATCTGGCCAATGCCGATTCTTTGGCCAAAACCCCGGGTGGCGAACCGTACCGGCGCAAGATCCTTCAATTTCGCAACCAGCTTGATCCATCCCTTGAGGTGGATACAGTGCGTGCTGATCGTACCGATCGTGACATGACCGATTTTGGGCGGAAGTACGATCCCGGGCATCCGGGGGCGGATGAGCAGGGGTATGTCATGACCCCGAATGTCAATCCGTTGATCGAAGTGATGGACCTGCGGGAAGCGCAGAGGTCTTATGAGGCCAACCTGAATACAATCAGCATATCGCGTGATCTTCTGGGCAAGACCTTGGATCTTCTCCGGTGATGTTGTTGTTTGCAGTAGTGGCGTTTGATGGATGACGGCCATGACCAATTCTATTTCCAGCGCCATACAGGCATACCGGACAGCCGCCCGTCAGGTTCTGGGATCGGCCACGGAAACAGCCGAGACTGTTCGTACAGCAACCTCTTCTGTGGGGGCTCCATCACCCGAAAATGGTCTTTTTGGCGATATGGTCCGGTCTTCTCTGAAGGAGGCTGTACAGGTTCAAAGGACGGCAGAGGCTGTCAGCCTGAGGGGTATTGCCGGGGAGGCTGATATGCGTGATGTGGTTCTGGCTGTCAGTAATGCCGAGACAACGTTGAATACCGTGGTGGCAATCCGGGATCGTGTTGTGTCTGCCTATCAGGAAATCTTGAAGATGCCGATCTGAGTGGCGTCATTTTCTTTCTGGATCCGTTCCGATGAATGAGACGCAAATTCTTGATATTGCCCGTGACAGCGTATGGGTCATGATTGTTATTGCTGCACCAGTTCTCTTGGTTGGTTTGGCTGTCGGTCTTCTGGTTTCCCTGTTTCAGGCTTTGACATCCTTGCAGGAAGCAACGCTTGTTTTTGTCCCCAAAATGCTGATTGTGTTTGGTGCGGTCATCTTTCTTCTTCCTTTCATGCTGCGTCATATCACGCAGTTTACCCAGCAAATTATGGATCTGATTATTTCGCTGCCCTGATCAGGCTTGGCTGGAGACTCCGTTGTGACGCTCTCGGAATTCCTTGGTCTGAATACGTTCCATCTGCTGCTGACATTCTGCCGTGTCGGAAGCATGATGGTAACTATGCCGGGTTTTTCGGTTGGTTATTTCAATGTCCAGGCTCGTCTCTTTCTGGCCATTGGCGTGACATTGATCATGACCCCTGTTCTGGGACCTGTTCTTCCTGCGTTACCCGCCACTGTTGGTCCTCTGGCTTTTCTCATCATCATCGAGGTTTTTTACGGTATTTTCCTGGGACTGATCGGGCAGGCGGTGACAGCTTCCATCCATCTGGCCGGAACCTCCATCAGTCAGAACTCCGGGCTGATGAATGCCATGGTGTTTGATCCTGTTACGGAATCGCAGGGCGCACTTGTTATTGGTATGCTGACGACAATTGCGCTGGTCAGCATTTTTGTGATGGATCTACACCATCTGATGTTGCAGGCTCTCTATCATTCCTATGCCTTGTTTCCGGTGGGACAGAACCCGGTTGCCGAAGATCATTTGACAACGTGGCTGGATATTCTGGCAAAAAGCTTTCTGCTTGGCCTGTCAATGGCCATGCCTTTCATTGTTTTCGGGATTGTTTTCCAGTCTTCGATGGGATTGATGTCCCGCCTGTCGCCACAGCTGAACGTTTTTTTCGTTGCCCTGCCTGTTCAGATCCTGTTCGGACTTGGGGTATTGTGGGTTACAGTGCCAGCCTTGATGATGTGGTTCCTGCGTCATCTGGAGGATGTTCTCATGACGTTTACCGCAGGCTGAGTCCGGAATGGCGGAAGACGAAGACAAGGAATCCAAGACCGAGGAGCCTTCCGAGCGAAAGCTCCAGCGTGCCCGACAGGAAGGGCAGGTTGCCATATCCCAGGAAATCAAGAGTCTGCTGATGCTGGTGACGGCACTGGCCTTGGTGGCCATGTTGGCTCCTTGGTTATCCGGGCAATTGAAAAAGCATCTTGGCAGTCTTCTGGCCAGTGTGCATGCGGTCTCACTGGATCCGGAAGGTTTCAGAATGTGGTTTCTGCACGCGATCCTGAAAGGTATTATTTTTTTATCGCCTGTTTTTGCCATTACATTCTTGGCAGCGGTTCTGTCTGGAACTCTTCAATATGGCCTTGTTTTTACGCCGAAGAAAATCGCGCCAAAATTATCAAACATCAGTATAATCAGTGGGTTCCGTCGTATCTTTTCCCGTAATCAGCTTTTTGAGCTGGCGAAGGGTGTACTGAAGATCATCCTGGTTACGGCTGTATTGCTTGCCTTGGTGGTACCGCATCTGGCTACCCCAGAGGTTTATATGGCTCTGGATCCTAATGTGGTTATGGAGAATCTGCATACGCTGCTGGTTCTTGTTCTGGCTGGTGTCGTGGTGACGTTCTCGCTTGTTGCCGCAGCAGACTGGTGGTGGCAGCGCTACCGGCATCGCGAGCAGTTGAAAATGACCAAGCAGGAGGTCAAGGACGAGCACAAGGATACGGAGGGTGACCCCCAGATCAAGGGCAAGATCAGGCAGATGCGGCTGCAGCGTTCGCGGCAGCGCATGATGGCAGCGGTTCCTCAAGCCAGTGTTGTTATCACAAACCCGACCCACTATGCGGTGGCCTTACGTTACGAGATGGATGAAATGCCTGCCCCGAAACTGGTCGCCAAGGGTGTGGACAGCCTTGCCCTGCGTATTCGTGCCATTGCTGAGGAACATGATATCCCGATCATGGAAAACCCCCCGTTGGCGCGCGTGCTGTATTCGGCTGTGGAGCTGGACCAGGAGATCCCGCCAGAGCATTACAAGGCTGTGGCTGAAGTCATTGGGTATGTCATGAAGCTGAAGCGGGCAGGGCTTACAGGTCGTGGCAGGCGTTCCGGGCAGGGTGCAGATCGTGTCGCTGCAGAAGAAAGAGGACAGACCTTGTGACCATCTTGCACAATCTGCATTTTGTGTGGGTTTATGTACTGGCTGCAGACATACTGTTTTTGGCCACGTGCAGTCTCGTCTTTTACATCCGGCGTTTGCGGCGTGATGTAGGATGCCTGAGGTGTTTGCTGGAGGCTGATGACGTTGCCCGGCTTATGGTGGACTCCAACGGTCATGTGCTGGCTGCCAATAGCCGTGCAAAAACTTTCTGGAGAGGGAGTGAGCCAGATGCTGAGTTGGCCCGGCGCATTGATCGCGCAGATGAGGAAACGTTTGGTGCTTTGGAGCGTTTGATCTCTGCGGTGGCGCGTCGGATTCCGGAAAATGTGGACGTTATGCTACAGGGTGAACGCGGGCTTGCGGAATGGTGGCGTATCGGGGTCTGTCCAGCGCCCATGACATCGCCTTGTGATGGAGGAGTGATCTGGACGGCACAGGATGTTACAGCGCACCGTGCCATAGAAGATATACTGCGTCGTGATCGTGATGTTCAGGCCGAGTTTCTATATCTTATGCCAGCAGGACTGTACTCCGTTGATGCCAACGAGCAGCTGCGCTTTGTGAACCAGCGTCTTGCCGACTGGCTTGGTTACAGTGTGAATGAACTTTTGGGCATGCCCTTGTCCCGTATTTTGGCTGATGGCAGCCGACCGGATGCCGAGGAAGCGTGGAGCGGTGTGCTCCGTTTTTGTGACCGCACCGGGAATATTTTTTCCGCAATGGTGGAGCAGGTAGCTTTTGACGATGCCGGAGAAACACGTACGCGTAGTGTCGTCATGCGTCAGGCTCATGCAACAGACTTGTCCTGCTCTCCCGTAGACCATTGGTTTCGTATTATATTCGCCTCTCTTCCCGTAGGGTTGTGTCTTGTCGATGTTGAAGGCGTTGTAACTGATGCCAATGAAGCCTTCCTGCGTCTGTGCGGGTATGATGCTTCGACTTTGCAAGAAACAGCTGTTCGCAATGTGTTGGCAGAGGATGACCGTGCTGCATGGGATGCCCTGTTTGAACACGCCATGCTGGATGGCGGTGCTGATGCCAACATGGCTCGTGAAGTACACTTCTGCAAATGCCCCGACAAGGCAGCCTCTATCGGCATTGTCCCCTTGGGAGGGGCTTTGTTTATGGCCTTTTTCTTCGACAATACCGCCCACCGTAATCTGGAAATACAGTTTGCCCAGGCACAAAAAATGCAGGCCATGGGGCAGCTTGCCGGTGGTGTTGCTCATGACTTTAATAATTTGCTGACCGCGATGATTGGTTTCTGTGATTTGCTGTTGCAGAGGCATGGGGCTGGTGATCCATCTTTTGCCGATCTGATGCAGATCAAGCAAAATGCCAATCGTGCTGCTAACTTGGTGCGTCAACTGCTGGCATTCTCACGGAAACAGCCTTTAAGACCTCGCCAGGTTCTGGTTACCGATGCCCTGACCGAGATCAGTCATCTCCTCCGACGGTTGTTGGGGGAAAGCATACATCTTGAGCTCCGCCTTGGGCGAGATGTTGGGACGATCAGGGTTGATCCAGGGCAACTGGACCAAGTGATCATCAACCTCGCCGTCAATGCCAGGGATGCAATGCCGGGCGGGGGCCGCCTGAGTATAGAAACGCGACGTGAGATGGTTGATAGCGCCATGGTTGTTGGTGCAGAAAGTCTTTCTGCCGGAGAATACGCGGTTATTACTGTTTCTGATACAGGGACCGGTATTTCAAGAGAGAACCTCGCCCGTATTTTTGAACCGTTCTTCTCGACAAAGACAGGAAGCGTTGGAGCAGGAACGGGTCTTGGTTTATCGACAGTCTATGGAATTGTTCGTCAGACAGGCGGCGTAATCCTTGTGGATTCCAGTGTCGGGCAGGGAACCAGATTTATCATTTATCTGCCTTGTGCAGACAATGCCGTTATAGAAGAAGCTGAACTCTCAGATATTGGAAGGGGCGGAACCGCGACGCTACAACGACAGGCTGTAGCAAAGGATCTATCCGGAAGCGCGACAATTCTTTTGGTGGAAGATGAGGATGCTGTTCGGGTTTTTGCATCACGTGCGCTTCGTAACAAGGGCTATCGTGTTGTTGAAGCCTGTAGCGGGGAGCAGGCGCTGGAGAAACTGGCCGATGACTTGGATATTGATCTCCTGGTTACTGACATGGTCATGCCTGGGATGGATGGTGCGACATTGGCGCGCAGGGTAAAGTTAGAAAAGCCCGAGATTCAGGTGATTCTTATCTCCGGCTATTCTGAAGAAGCAGCCGGTGGCGGCATCGCGGACTCAACAGAGTTTTCATTTCTTCCAAAACCATTCTCCCTGACGCAGTTGGCGGAGCGTGTTCATGCTGTCCTTCTTCGTCGAAGAGAGAGTGTAAATTCTGTCTGATGTTTTGTTCCTCTTGCGCAGAAGAACAAAACATGTACATTCTTCGCATTGCAGGTATCGCCCAGCTGTGAAATAAACGGGGATTGAGATGTCTCAAACCGCATTCCATCTTGTTGACAGGGACACCATGGATAAACAAAAAGCCTTGGACGCCGCGCTTGCTCAGATCGAACGTGCTTTTGGCAAGGGATCTGTCATGCGGCTTGGCCAGAATAACTCTGTAGCAGATATAGAGGCTGTATCGACTGGTTCCCTGGGTCTTGACCTTGCCCTTGGCATAGGCGGCTTGCCCCGTGGCCGGATCATAGAAATTTATGGCCCGGAAAGTTCTGGAAAAACAACGCTGGCTCTGCATGTTATTGCCGAAGCACAGCGTGTCGGTGGGGCGTGCGCTTTCATTGATGCGGAGCATGCCTTGGATCCTGTCTATGCTCGCAAACTGGGAGTAAATCCAGACGAACTGTTTATTTCTCAGCCCGATGCCGGAGAGCAAGCGCTAGAAATTGCAGATACCTTGGTTCGTTCCGGTGCAATCGACGTCCTTGTCGTTGACTCTGTCGCCGCTCTTGTCCCAAGGGCTGAACTTGAAGGGGAAATGGGTGACAGCCATGTTGGGCTGCATGCCCGCCTGATGAGTCAAGCTCTGCGCAAGCTGACGTCTTCTGTTGCCCGGTCCAATACTCTCGTTATCTTTATCAACCAAATTCGGATGAAGATCGGGGTGATGTTCGGAAGCCCCGAAACAACAACTGGCGGGAACGCGTTGAAGTTCTACGCATCGGTGCGTCTTGATATTCGTCGCGTAGGCCAGATTAAGGATCGTGACGAAGTTGTTGGCAACCAGACTAGAGTCAAGGTTGTGAAAAACAAGGTTGCCCCACCTTTTAAGGTTATTGATTTTGACATCATGTACGGCGAAGGCATCTCCAAAACGGGAGAGCTTCTGGATCTGGGTGTGAAGGCTGGGCTTGTTGAAAAGTCTGGTGCCTGGTTTTCGTACCGTTCAACCCGCATCGGGCAGGGGCGTGAGAATGCCAAGCAGTTTTTGCGCGACAATGCAGGTATGGCTGCTGAGATTGAGCAGGCTATCAGGGCCAATGCCGGTCTGGTGAAGGATGCTATTGCCGTCTCTCCCGAAATGGATGTTAGCGAAGATGCTGTGATAGCAGGCTGATCGTCGGTCCAGGTGTTTTGTGTAGCCCTTGAATTTTTTTTGTTTTGTTTAAGGAATTGTGTTGACGATTTTTGCGTTGGGGCTTAGAAGGTGCGTCCCGACGCTGAGGGACTGGTTTTTCTGGTTTTGTTGG
>NZ_JAAVTF010000006.1:0-133558 GCF_012102665.1 Haematospirillum sp. 15-248
CGCGGTTCCGGAACCCGTCCTCACGGCGTGGCCGGAAACCATCTTCACGGCGTGGGCGGAATTCATCCCGTGCCGGGCGTTCGCTCCCTGCGGAACGGGGGCGGTCCTCGCGGTTCCGGAACCCGTCCTCACGGCGTGGCCGGAAACCATCTTCACGGCGTGGGCGGAATTCATCCCGTGCCGGGCGTTCGCTCCCTGAGGAACGGGGGCGGTCCTCGCGGTTGCGGAACGCGTCCTCACGGCGTGGCCGGAAACCATCTTCACGGCGTGGGCGGAATCCTTCCTCGCGGCGGGGGCGGAACTCGTCCCGTGCCGGGCGTTCACTTCCTGCGGAACGGGGGCGGTCCTCGCGGTTCCGGAACGCGTCCTCACGGCGTGGGCGGAAACCATCTTCACGGCGTGGGCGGTTTTCGTTGTTGTGGTCCCGATCCTTGTGGTGTGGGCGACGCGCACGGGACGGGGCCGTCTCTTCAGCCCTGAATGATGTGCGGCTTTTCTGCTCGTTTGGCATAGAGTCTACTTTGTTGGTTTTATGAAAATGTTTTCGGTGCCCGGGGCGTGTTGGTGCTACTTTTGCCTTTGCCCATCCGGTCCGGTCCATAACGGGTTTGCCCGTAGGCCCCGATTGAGTTGGGTCAAGGCTTGCCAGCTGTTCACGCAGAAGACGGGGAGGTACTTCCTCAATGCATCCACGTTCCATGCGGCCAAGATAGAAGTTTCCGTAGGCAACCCGGATCAAGCGATTGACGTGATAGCCAAGGTGCTGCATCACCCGCCTGATTTCGCGGTTCTTTCCTTCGGTCAGGGTTATCAGCAGCCATGAATTCGCGCCAACCCGGCGCTCTACATGCGCCTTGATCGGGCCATAGTGAATGCCCTCAACCGTGATGCCGTTTTCCAGATCGGCCAACCTGTTTTCATCAACCGCACCGTAAACTCGTACCCGGTAGCGACGGGGGATCCCTGTGCTCGGCTGTTCAAGCTTGCGTGCCAGTTCACCGTCATTGGTCAACAGCAAAATGCCTTCAGAGTTCAGGTCCAGCCGGCCTATACTGATGAGACGTGGCAGATTACCGGGCAGGTTCTCGAAAACAGTCGCGCGACCCTGTGGATCATGATGCGTGGTGACAAGGCCAGCAGGCTTGTAATAGCGCCAAAGACGCGGCACATCCGCCTTGGCAACAGGCACGCCATCAACGGTTACCCGGTCTGTTCCGGTAACCATAAAGGCAGGTGTATCCAATACCACACCATTGACGGCAACGCGTTGGTCTGCAATCCAGCGCTCTCCATCACGGCGTGAGCATACCCCGGCGCGGGCAAGAAACTTGCAAATCCTTTCTCCTTCGGGGCCTTGCCCTGTTTCATCGGAGTGGAGTTCCGCGCTGTCATCGTGATGGTCTGGAGTGTTGTCTTCGTTCCGCGACGAAGAATCCGCCGTGAAATCCAGTTCTTCCAGCGAGGTGTCAAGCTCGGGCAGCTCTTCCTTATTGTCGGGTTTGGGCATGTCGAGCGGGATGATGGTATCGGGTGTCATGGGAGGCGCGCCTCGTTGATAAAGGCGTCAAAGATTTTTTTGTCCGCCGGGCTGATGTGATACTCCGGGTGCCATTGCACACCGAGGCAAAAGGAATAGGAAGGGTGTTCAATGGCCTCGACTACGCCGTCGGGTGCTGTCGCGCTGACAACAACCCCCGGGCCAGGTGTTTTTGCAGCTTGGTGGTGTGCTGAGTTGACGGGAAATTCCTGCTCGCCCGTAATGCGATGGAGCAGTGTCCCCTCGCGTACATGGACGACATGTCCGGGTTCGGTACGCGGGTTGGGTTGCTCGTGGGCCAAGGGAGAGGGGATTTCGTCAGGTATATGCTGGATCAGTGTACCGCCCAGCAGAACGTGCAGAAGCTGCTGCCCGCCACAGATTCCCAGAACAGGCTTGTCTGCAGCAAGGGCTGCACGTGTTATGGAGGCTTCAAACAGGGTTCGGCCCGGCTTTAGCGTAACAGTTTCATGACGGTGGTCAGCACCGAATAGTGCAGGATCGATGTCAAAGGCGCCGCCGGCGATCAAGAGACCATCGATCATATTGATGTAGGCTTCTGTGCATGCCTCTTCATGAGGCAGCAGCAAGGGCACACCCCCGGCCTTGACCACGGATTCCACGTAATTCTTGCGCAAGGCATACCACGGCAACTTTGAGTAACCGCCCCCATCCTCGCTGTCCAGGGGAATTCCAATAACGGGTGCTTTCATGGGTCCCTTCTTACCGTCCCCGTATCAATCCGGCAATCATCCTGTAGAGAAGCAGAGCAAACTCTTGACGCCAAGTGTCTGTAACCAGACATTCAAGCCATGAAAAACGACGCTTCCCATATTCCGATGATGGCCGCTCTGGCCGAAGCCCATGCCGCTGCCAAGCGCGGGGAAGTGCCTGTTGGTGCGGTCGTCGTTTGCAAGGGCGAGATCATCGCCCGTGCATCCAACCGTACCGAGGAACAGTGTGATGCTACGGCTCATGCCGAGATTCTGGCCCTGAGGCAGGCTGCAAAGCATTGCAGAAGCACACGGCTCGATGATTGCGATCTGTATGTTACCCTTGAACCGTGTGCCTTGTGTGCGGCTGCTGTGTCTTTTTTTCGTATTCGACGCCTGTATTTCGGGGCCTATGACCCCAAAGGAGGTGCTGTCGAGCATGGCCCCAGACTGTATACCCAGCCAACGTGCCATCACAGGCCGGAAGTATACGGAGGATTGGCTGAAACGCAATGTGCTGATGTGCTGCGTGCCTTTTTTTGTTCCTTGCGCCAGACTTGATGCTGGTTATGGAAGCCGGGGTGTGTCCGGAGTCGGTTCATCCTCGTTGGAGTAGAGGCACATGTTATTTTTTTACAGGCAGTTACGGCACATTCTGGCGGTAGCCTTTGCCCTTGTGTCTGTTCTTTCGGTGTTTTTGTCTTCGGATGCAGAGGCCGGGTCTGGCGGGAAAAAGGCTTCAAAGCCACGTAGCGAGGCCAATGCGGTACCTGGAGACTATATCCAGCTGGATGTGATCTGGATTCCCGTTGTGGACGGTCAGAAGACCCTTTACCAAGGTCTTTTTGTCCGTCTTTTTGTTCCTCCCCCGCCAGAGCCTGTAGAGGGTGCGCTGCCGTCCAATGCCCGTTATCAGGCGTGTGTGAAGGCACCATGGGCTCGACAAGCTATCATCGCGGCTCTTAACGATATTCCTGCAAGCCGCAAGGAGTTTGCTGACGAAGCCAAGCTCAAGCGGCGGGTGGAGCAAGCTGTACAGACCATTTCCAAGGAGAAGGTCTATCGGTCGATAGAGATATCCACCAACGTGTTGGTACCGGATGCCGATGCGGCCATGTTATCCAATACGTGCAAGTAGTACTGTTATTTCAGAGCAGGGGTGCTCTTGCTGTGAAGAGGGCAACCGTACCATGTGTGCGAACGTGAACTGACCCGAAGTGCTTTTTCAGGGCTTCTTCCAGGTTCTCTGCCGTGTCGTTCCGGTTACCGAAAATCCCCTTCTTGTTGTAGACATTCATCAACGTGCGGCCAAAGCTGTTGTGGTTCGCCTGATCCCCCAGAATTGTTGCACCGTAGAGTATGCCGTCTGTGCTCAGTGCTGTTTTCAGGCAGTGAAAAGCGGCGGCCTTGTCCTCCATGGTTCCCGGAAGGCAATGCAAAAGGTAGAACAGCGAAATGGAGTCCCAGCTTTGCGCCGGGAGTTGAACCGATGGATTCAGGATATCAGCTTGGATTGATGTTGTGCCCGATCGCCCGATCCGGTCCGAGGCTGCGTTCAGGCTATCCGTGTTGAGATCGAGGAGGGTCAGTTTGGCATTGTCCCGGAATGTGGTGTTCGTAGGATAGAAGCCCGTTCCAACACCGACATCCAGGTGCCGGTTGCTTGCGTGCTCGGTGAAGAAGGGGAGCAGAACGGTCCGTGTTGGACACTGCCATGCCAGTGTATTTGATACCCCCAGCACCCAGAAATCATAAAGTTTCAAGATGAAGCGCGAGTATACGGCTGCCCCCGCTGTGGTATCGAGTGTTGTTGTCATCGTCTGTCCCCACCAAAAACAACGCGGCCACCCTTGACCGAGGGACAAGTTTTATCAGCCCTTTCTATTCAATTGAAGATAGATTTTTCCAGAATCACCTTCTTTTACTATGTTTGTATCCTTTGGCTTGCATGCAGGCATCAAGGATTTCTGTGTAGTGTTTCATGGCATTGCTCCGGTCTTGGATGTCCAGGGCATGTGTGGTGGAGCTTGCGCTGTCCACATAGCGTCTTCCCCCGCTTATCCCTTCGGCATAGCGTCGGCAGGACAGCCATTCTCGCTGTGTTTCCGTGTCGCTGGAGCCTGTTTTTGACCAAGGAGGGGGTGCTGCTGCGCAGGATGACAGGACTGTGCTGACACATATGACAGCTGGCAGGAACAAAGAGCGTATATGCATGGAGTCGTCTCGAGGAATTCTGGTCTTTACCGACCAAGCATACAGGCACGGCATGTGTCCGTCATGCGTCCTTTGCTTGTGACAGAGCCCTGTTCGGGTCTATACTGCGATGCACAAATTTGTTCGGTGTATTAGTACGTCCGTAACACCAAGGAGATCCTGCGATGAACAGTGTTGTTACGGGTTTTGCTGTTGATTCTCCCGTCCATTATTTTGAAGATATTATCAAGGGTGCCTACGCGTCCTTCAGCAAAACTGTGACCGAAGCGGATATGGTTCTGTTTGCAGGGATCAGCGGTGATACGAACCCGATTCATATCAATCAGGAATTTGCCGAAAGCACGGCCTTTGCCGGGCGAATTGTGCATGGCATGTTGTCTGCGGGTTTCATATCGACTGTTCTGGGGATGAAATTACCTGGTCCGGGGGCTGTTTATATGTCCCAGACCCTTAACTTCCGGGCACCCGTGCGCGTTGGGGATACTGTAACCGCCAGAGCCGAGGTTGTTGACCTGATACCGGAAAAAAGAGTGGTCGTGCTGCAAACAGTGTGTCTGGTCAAGGAGAAGGTTGTTCTGGATGGAGAAGCTAGGATGACCATGCCCTCCCGGCAACGACACGGCCGTTGATTGCTGTTGCTTTTCATTCATCCGGCCAGCGCCGGTGTACCCATAGCCATTGTTCCGGATTTTCGCGGATCCATCCCTCCACCATGGCATTGACATCCTTCATGATCTTTTCCACCCCATCATGATGGTCTGCACATGTTTCGGGCGAAAGGGGAGGAAGAATGTCGATGCGGAATCTGGCTCCGTTCAGGCGAATGACTCGTGCCGGTACAGCGGGTATAGCATACTTCAGGACAAACTGGGCCAGGGCCGGGGCTGTCATGGCTGTGCGCCCGAAAAAGGGGACAGGAATGCCGTCGTTCATTTTCTGGTCCACCAGCATGCCAACGTGTTCACCGCTTTTGAGAAGGGCAAGGCCCTGCTTGGCTCCGGATGCTCCCTTGGGCAGAAGGATCCCATTTCCCCGTCGCAAACGTGTGAATAACCGTCGCATCAGGGGGTTGTTGGGGGCACGGTAGAAAAGGTGTATGGGCAGCCCTTGATCCGCGGCGGACAAGGCAGCCAGCTCCCAGTTGGCAAGGTGGGCCGAAAAAAAGATACCGCCGATGCCATCTTCGGCCAAGGCTTGTATGTGTTCTGCGCCATTCAGCTGTATACGTCCGTTGGCCCGGTCCATGATGCGTTCCAGGTGCGGGAACTCTCCAACATTTCGCCCCAGGTTATCCCACATCCCTTTCAGGGTTCTCTGGATCCATGCTTCATCCTGTTCCGGGAATGCCTGCCGCAGGTTGCGGCTGGCAATGCGATGCGCACGCAGCCGCGGGCCTATGATACGCAGGACAAGGCCACCGAAACGGGATGCAGCGTCTATTGGAAGAACACGCATAAGACCCCAGTACAGGCAGGCAAGGGTAACCAGAAGAATATCTGTAACAGTTGGCTTTTCTCTCATCGGGTCAGGGGCTCCAGCAACGCACCCAAGGCTTCTCCATGATCGTTCCATTCTACATGCACGGACAGGACGGACAGTGCAGAACGCTGTAGGGGGTCAATGCGGACGGCATCTTTTGTGGTTGTGACCAGCTGACAGTGTTCAAGACGGGCATGTTCAAGCATCCTGCTGATCTTACTCCTGCTGTAAGGATGGTGATCGGCAAAGGAATAGGTCGCAACCAGTTCGGCCCCCAGCGTTGTAAGGGCATCAAAAAATTTCCCGGGACGCCCGATTCCGGCAAAGGCAATAACGCGCTGCCCGCTCCAAGTTTGGTCCTTGTTGTCCGGGACGAGGCGACCCCGCAAAACAGGAAGATGAGCCGGAGCCGTGTCTATAATGCCCGTGCGGTCTTCACCCAGAAGTACAATGCCATCAGCCCTTTTCCATGCTTGGCGCGGGATCTCCCGCAAGGGGCCGGCCGGTATCATCAGGTTATTGCCAAAGCCGTATTGTCCATCGATGACAACCAAGGACAATGTTTTAGTCAGGGAGGGGTTCTGTAAACCATCATCCATGACAATATACCGTGCACCCGCCTCGCAGGCCGCTTGTGCTCCGGCCGTGCGATCGCGTGCAACCCATGTCGGGGCTTTTTCAGCCAGAAGCAGGGCCTCGTCACCGGTTTCGTCACAGGTGTGGTGCTGTCGGTTGACCTGTACTGGCCCCTTGAGTTTCCCACCATAGCCGCGCAGCAGGGCATGCGCCCCGGGAAGACGTTCAAGAATATCCAGCGTTACCGGTGTTTTTCCGTTTCCCCCTGCGGTTATGTTGCCAACGCAGATAACCGGGACGGGTGCTGTCCAAGGGTGCATGGCGCGCTGCCTCATAAACGTCCCGAGGCCGTACAGCCACCCGAAGGGAGACAGGGCCAAGGCTGTCATATTGCGGTGCTGCCACCAAGAGGGGGTTTGCATCAGCTGGCCCCACTGTCGCACAACGGGAGCAGATAGGCCATAATCCGCTCCAGAATAGCAGCCTCTTGATGGCAAAAGCTTTGAGCAGACTGTATCAAGGTTTCGCGTATGCCGGGCTGCAGCAAAAGCTGCTGCACTGTTCTGGTCAGTTCTTCTGCATCGGGAACCTGTATCGCGGCACGATTCTGCAACATGCGGATGCTGATTTCAGCAAAGTTCTCCATGTTGGGTCCAAACACAACAGCGCTGCCAAGTCGGGCTGGTTCCAGTGGATTCTGTCCACCCGTTCCGAGCAGGGATTTGCCGATAAAGGAAACAGGGCACAGGCGATAGAAAAGCCCCAGTTCTCCCAAGGTGTCAGCCAACCAGACATCGCATGCCTGATCAGGAGCAGACCCGTGGGAGCGGAGGGCAACTTTCATCCCTCTGTCTGTTAGCTCCCTTGCAATATCTTCCCCGCGTTCGGGATGGCGGGGCACGATAATGGTCAGCAGGCCAGGCAGCTGTGCCGTCATGGCGCGGTGCACCTGCCCGGCCATCAGCTCTTCCCCGGGGTGGGTAGACGATGCCAGCCATACAGGGCGATTCTTTATGACGCTTCGAGCTGCCTCCAGTTTGTTGAGGTCGACCGGCAAAGGGGGTGATGCGTACTTGAGATTTCCCGGGCATACAGGATTCCGGGCTCCCAGTTCCTGCAGGCGTTGCGTGTCTTCCGGGCTTTGCCCCATGCACAGGGAGAAACCGGACAGCATATCCCGGATCAGGGCAGGGGCGAGCCGCCAGCGTTGGAAGGAGTGTTCCGACATGCGTCCGTTTACCAGAACGGAAGGAATGCCGCGCTCGCGGCATGCCTTCAGCAGGTTGGGCCACAGCTCGCTTTCAACCCACAAGGCAAGGTTTGGCTGCCAGTGATCCAGGAACCGTCCTACCCATCGGGGGTGATCCAGGGGGACAAACTGATGTATGACGCGCCCGGCTCCGATGTCATGGAGGCGAGAGGGGAGCAGGCGTGCCGATGTCCGTGTGCCGGTTGTCAGAACAGCTGACCAAGACGGACGGGCTGTCATCACGGACTGGAGCAGGGGCAGGACAGACAGGCTTTCCCCCACACTGGCCGCGTGGATCCACAGTACAGGTCCTGCAGGGCGCGGGCGGCTGGCAATCCCCCTGCGTTCCGGCAGGCGTTCAGGGTCCTCCTTGCCTTGCCGGGCCCGGTACTGAAGCCACAGGCGCAAGGCTGGTGCGCTGGTTGAGACAACGCTATGGTACAAAAAAGGTATCACGCCGATCGCCTTGTCTTGCTTGTCTCCCCGGGGTTGGCCGGGGGTGTTGGTTCGTGGCCCATGCGTGCATCGGCGTTAGCAGCCAAGGCAATCATCGCAGTCTCCAGCTTTTCGCGTTCTTGTTCCACCTGATCCGGGTCCAGGTCTGGTGCGATTGTGACGGGATCCCCCCATGCGATGATCCCCTTGCTGAAAGGCAGAGCAAGGCGGAATTTGTCCCAGCTTCCCAGGATCCGACGTTTCTTGCAGGAAAAGGCGCATGGGATGATGGGTACACCGCTCAGGCGGGCAATATCGATAATGCCCCGGCTGGCCCGCATCCTTGGTCCCCGGGGGCCATCTGGGGTCATGCCGATGCTGCTTCCTGTCTTGAGGACCTTCAGGATCTGCCGTACGGCAGATGCGCCGCTTTTGCCCGAGCTTCCGGCAATAGAGTGAAGGCCAAGGTAAGAGATCGTTTTCGCAATCAGCTGTCCGTCGCGGTGCCGCGAGATCAGCATGTACATAACGCGCCCTGTGCGCCATGCGTAAGGCATCATCAGCAGATGCCCATGCCAGAATGCCATGATGAAAGGCTTGTTCTCTGCCCACATGCGCTTGGGCTGTTCGTCATTGTCTATTGTCCACGATCCGGTATGCCAGACCAGCCGTATGTACAGGGATCCCAGCCAGCTGAAGAGGGAATGGACACGGTCGTGGCGCAGAATTTTTTTCAGCATGACGGTCCCGGTTCTGTTGTATCCCTGAACTGAAGGGCATACAGGGCGGCGTAGGCCCCGCCACGTTCCAGAAGATCCTGATGGGTACCATGCTCGATAACCCGACCTTCATCAATAACATGAATGATATCGGCTTGGGTTATGGTTGACAGGCGGTGCGCTATGACAACCGTTGTGCGTCCCTGCATCAGGGTTTGAAGAGCGTCCTGAACCTGACGTTCGCTTTCGGTATCAAGGGCGCTGGTAGCTTCATCCAGCAGAAGGACCGGTGCATTCTTCAGGATGGCCCGGGCAATCGCAATCCGTTGTCGTTGGCCCCCGGACAGGCTCATGCCACGTTCCCCGACCGGTGTTTCATACCCCATGGGCAGCGCAGAGATGAAGTCGTGCGCAGCGGCCAGGCGAGCTGCATTTTCAATTTCGGTATCATTGGCGTCCGGTTTACCGAAGGCAATGTTGGCCCGGATTGTATCATCGAACAGGACCACATCCTGACTGACCAAGGCGACGGATTGGCGGAGTGAGACGAGCGTTGCCTTCCGTACGTCCAGCCCGTCTATCAGGACGGCACCGGATGCAACATCATGGAAGCGTGGTATCAGGTTCAGGATGGTCGATTTTCCTGCCCCGGATGGCCCGACCAGCGCGACAGTCTTCCCCGGCGGGACAATCAGGTCCAGACCCGAAAGAACCGCTTTCTGACCGTTGTAGGAGAACGAGACATTCCGGAATTCAATCTGCCCACCATTTGTTTTCAGGGGAACAGCGTCCGCCTGTTCGGTAATGGCGGTACGGGTGTCCAGAATAGAGAACAGCCGTTCAGCCCCCGCCAGTCCTTCTTCCAGCGAAGCATTCAGCTTGGCCAGATTTTTCATGGGTTGGTAAGCCAGCATCAGGGCCGTGATGAAGCTGAAAAACTGACCAGCCGTTGTGGTGCCGTCCACAACCCGGCTGCCGCCATACAGTATCACAACAGTGATGGCAATTCCGCCCAGTGTTTCCATGACCGGACTGGACATAGCCCTGATTCGTGACGCCTTGAAAGCCAAGGAAAACAGATCTTCGGTCAGGGCACGAATTTTTGAGCATTCGTGTCCCTCAAGGCCATAGGACTTGACCATCCGGATTCCGTGGAAGGATTGCTCGAGAACGGTGTTGAAGGCCCCCATCTGATCCTGGGTGTTGATAGAGACCTTGCGCATGCGGCGCCCGATCCGGGCAATCGGCAAGATGGCAACCGGAAAGACAAAAAAGGCTACCGCAGCCAGAAGCCAGTCCTGCCAGAACATGACGGCTACCAGGCCTATGACGCTCAACATGTCTTTTCCCAAGCTGGTCAGGGCGTTGGAAACCGCATTGCGCATCTGGTTGATATCCACCAGGAAGCGCGATACCAGCCGCCCGGTTGTGTTGCGGGCGAAGAAGCCGGCATCCAGTGTCATCAGGTGGCCAAACAGCCGTTGCTGCAGGTCGGCAATGATACGCAGTCCAACCCGGGCCATGACAACAGACTGCCCGTACTCGGCTATCCCCTTGGTGGCAAACGTTGCCAGCACCATGCCGGCGACCGGCCACAGCAGGGCTGCATTCCGCAGCATGAACACTTCGTTGACAACCGGTTCCATCAGCTTGGCTACCGCTGCTGTCGCCGCTGCAGAAAGAGCCATGAAAAATGCCGCCAGAACAATCTGGCCGCGGTATTGTCCAACAGACTCCCGGTAAAGGCGTTTCATCAGGGCCATGGTCGGGGTTCTGTGGCGGGTCTCGGCGGTCACGCTTGGTTATCCTGTTGCTGCCATGATGCGGCGGGAAGCTATCATGTTGGCCTGTTTTGTCCAATCCCGCAGGCATGATGCAAGGCTTCCTCCGGGGCTATAGATCTGCTATCCACGCATGAACGTGTGCGCAGATCCACCATTGTCTGCCTCCCAACCCTGTTTTTCTGTGGAATGTCCTATGTCCAAGCCTCCTCTTGTGATTGCCCTGGCCGGACCACGTGGCTTCTGCGCCGGTGTTGACCGGGCGATCCAGATTGTCGAGCGGGCGCTGGAGAAATTCGGGGCTCCTGTTTATGTGCGTCATGAAATTGTCCATAATCGCTTTGTAGTTGAAAGTCTGAGGGCGCGTGGCGCTGTCTTTGTCGAGGATCTGGATCAGTGTCCGGACGACCGCCCGGTTATTTTCTCGGCGCACGGTGTCCCCAAGAGTGTCCCGGAGGCCGCAAAGGCCCGCAGGATGACCTGGGTAGATGCAACCTGTCCCCTGGTCAGCAAGGTTCATAACGGGGCCGAACGTCATGTGGCAGAGGGGCGTCAGGTCATCCTGATTGGTCACGCCGGCCATCCTGAAGTCATCGGTACCATGGGGCAGGTTCCCGACGGCCAGATGTTGCTCGTTGAAACGGTGGAGCAGGCCGAGGTTGTGCAGCCCCGAACGCCGGAGCATCTGGCCTATGTTACCCAGACGACCCTGTCGGTTGACGAAACCGCTGACATCATTGCCGTTCTGCGTCGTCGTTTTCCGCAGATTTCTGCGCCGCACAAAGAAGATATCTGTTACGCCACGACCAATCGCCAGGCCGCAGTCAAGGCGATGGTCCGTGGATGTGATGCCGTTATGGTGATCGGGGCGCCGAACTCGTCCAATTCACGCCGCCTGGTAGAAGTAGCCCGCAAGGCCGGCTGCGAGCATTCCCTGCTGGTGCAGTCTGCGGCAGAGGTTGACTGGGCCGCCTTGGCAGGCATGCGTCGTCTTGGGTTGACGGCTGGTGCTTCCGCCCCGGAAATTCTGGTTGAGACTGTTATCGAGGCGTGTCGGGAGCATTTTGATGTGACCCTGGAGCATGTGTCGGTGACCGAGGAAAACATCGTGTTCCGATTGCCCCGTATACTGGCAGCCGAATAGACGGAGAAATACAGAACAATGGCCGTTTATACCAAGGTCGGCGATTCCGAGCTGGCCGCGTTTGTCCGCTCTTATGATATCGGGGATGTCCAGTCTCTGGAGGGTATTGCAGAAGGGGTTGAGAATACCAATTTTCGTCTGGTGACCAGCGGCGGTACCTTTATCCTGACCTTGTACGAAAAAAGGGTTGATCCGGACCATTTACCCTTCTTTCTTGGCTTGATGCGGCATTTGGCTGCGCGTGGTGTTCCTTGCCCTGTGCCGGTGGATAACAGGCATGGTCAGGCGTTGGGTATGTTGTGTGGGCGTCCGGCTGCCCTTGTTACGTTCTTGCAGGGGCATTGGCCGCGACAGATCCTGCCTGTCCACATGGAACCGCTGGGCATGGCGTTGGCCACGATGCACCGCGGGGCTACCGATTTTGCCATGACCCGCCCCAATGATTTGTCCCTGCAGGGGTGGCATACCCTGTACAGGGCCTGTGCCGATCGCGCCCATGACATTGAGCCAGGCCTGGCTGATGAACTTGCCGCTGAGCTTGCTGTTCTTGATGATGTGTGGCCTTCCGGGCTTCCCTACGGGATCATTCACGCCGACCTGTTTCCTGATAATGTGTTTTTTCAGGATGGCCATCTTTCCGGGCTTATTGATTTCTACTTCGCCTGCAATGACATGTTGGCCTATGACATTGCTGTTTGCCTCAATGCCTGGTGTTTTGATGAGATGGCTGGTTTCAGTGCCGAACGTGCCCGTCTCCTCCTTTCTGGTTACCACAGTGTGCGTCCTTTACAGCCGGCAGAGCTTGACAGCCTGCCGTTGTTGGCCCGCGGTGCGGCACTGCGTTTTCTCCTGACCCGCCTTTATGACTGGTTGTACACAGATCCCGATGCTCTTGTGACCAGGAAAGACCCGCTTGAGTACCTGCGCAGGCTGCGTTTCCACCGTACGGCTGCCGGGATTTCCGCGTATGGATTGACGCCGGGAGAGCTGGTATGAGCCAGACACGGGATGATTCGGATCGCGTTGAAATTTTTACAGACGGGGCTTGTTCCGGGAATCCGGGCCCGGGTGGATGGGGGGCCATTTTGCGCTGGAAAGGGCACGAAAAAGAGATTTGCGGGGGGGAAAGCGAAACCACCAACAACAGGATGGAGCTGACCTCGGTAATCGAGGCTCTCAAGACCTTGCGGCGTCCGATGGTGGTAGATGTCTATACAGACAGCACATATGTCCAGAAGGGCATGACCGAATGGCTGCAGGGGTGGAAAAGGAAGCAATGGAAGACGGCTGACAACAAGCCAGTCAAAAATGCGGACCTGTGGCAGCTTCTTGATGTGCAGGCCAGCCGCCATGAGGTACGATGGCACTGGGTCAAGGGGCATGCCGGCCACCCGGATAACGAAAGGGCAGATTTCCTTGCCCGGTCCGGCATCCCGCAATCAACCCGCCAGGCTATGGATTGATTGCCCTTCAGTGGCGATGGCAACAGTTCCGGTTGTGGTGATGTACAGGGGAATGCCGTGTCGGACCAGAACAAGGACAAGAAGCTGAGACTGGGTGTCGGCGGGCCGGAAATGATCGTGCACGCCGAGGAAATTGGTAAGGTTGCAAAGAAGCTGGCGGAATCACGGGGCGTTGACAAGCTGGTTGCCGAAACCGAGCTGTTTGTCAAAGGCCAGGTCGCCCGTATGGAGATTACCTGCTCCAGCTGTGCCCGGCGTATGGTTCAGGATGCCTCTGCCGAGGCATTGAGGGCCGAGCCTATCGAGCGCCCCGCGTGGGACCGCCGTGCTGATTTTCTCCTGCGTTTGATTGTTGCCTTCTACCCACACGGTGTTTCCAACGAGGTCAAGGATCACTCCCTTGTTCTGCCCCGGCACTGTTTGGTGCGCCTGGGGGGGTTCTGGCGTGATGTTCTGGGGACTTTTCCCTATTCGGACCTGAATTCGGATGCCAGCCGCCTGATGACGCGCTTTCCCTCGGCCCGGGATAGCGAGCTGCGGTCGTTGATGTTTTCCCACCCGCCCTCGCGGCTTTTGCTGATGAAGCTTCTGACGCGCCTGTTGGCCATTTTCCAGGATGCTCCGGCCTTGCGTTCCCACTTCATTCCTGCTCTTGCGTATGACAAGTGGCCCAATATTTTCAAGCCGACGGAGAAGCATTTTTCGGCGATATGCTCGGGTTTGTTCGGTGACTTCATGCTGCAGCTCCAGAAGCCCCGGCAGGGAGATGATATGGAGCAATGGTTCGGGCGTGGGGCAACGGGGCGGCTTCTGGACTTGTTGGAAATGACGATCAGCCCCGGTGGCTGAGCTGTTTGTATTCCGTTCTTGCCGAGTCTGGTGGTGGTGCTATAACCATCGGCATCTTAGCCTTGGACAGGATACCTGCCATGTTTCCGGCCAACCCGTTGTTTGTTGCCTTGGATACGGTTGATCACACCCGTGCCGTGCGGCTGGCTTCTGCTGTAAAAGATCTGGCAGGAGGGATCAAGCTTGGTCTTGAGTATTATTCCGCCCATGGGCCCGATGGTGTGCGCTCTGTCCAGGAAGTATCGGGTGGTTTGTCGCTTTTCCTTGATCTCAAATTCCACGATATCCCCAATACGGTTGCCGGTGCTGTGCGTGCCGCGTGTCAGCTTTCTCCCTTTTGTATGACGCTGCATGCCGGGGGAGGGCGCGACATGATGCGCGCCGCAGCGGATGCCGTGCATGAGGAAGCGGGGCGGTGTGGCATTGTCAGGCCACGGCTGTTTGCTGTGACTGTCCTGACCAGTCTGAATGCTGCAGATCTGGCTGAAGTTGGTCTGCCGCGTGTGCCTACGGACCAAGTGCGGCACTTGGTCTCTTTGGCCCGTGATTGCCGTATGGACGGGGTTGTGTGCTCGGCGTACGAGGCTGAGCTTGTCCGTTCTGCCTGTGGGCCCGATTTCGCGATTGTCGTGCCGGGCATCCGGCCACTGTGGGCTGGCTCCGGTGATCAGAAGCGTGTTGCAACCCCGGCAGAAGCACGGGAAGCAGGCGCGGATTATCTTGTTGTCGGTCGTCCGGTAACCACGGCAGAAGATCCTTCACAGGCCGTTTATCGTATACTGGAGGAGCTGGCCGATCCAGCTTTCTCCCAGCAAGGAGATTATGTGTGAGCCAGCCGGTACTCATCAAGATTTGTGGCCTGACCGACGAGGATGCGGTTGAAACGGCAGCAGGGGCCGGTGCCGACTTCCTTGGCTTTGTCTTTTGTCCTGCCAGCCCCCGTGCTGTCAGCCCGGAACGTGCAGCCGAGCTTCTGGCCGGTGTACCAGCTGAGATCCGCGACGAAATTCGGATTGTTGGCTTGTTCGTTGATCCATCTGATGCGGACATTGATGCGGTGTACCGTCATGTCAGGCTGGATGTCATTCAGCTCCATGGAACCGAGAGTCCTGAGCGGGTCGAGGAACTCCGGCTGGAGTATGGTTCGGAAGTGATCAAGGCCATTGGTGTTGCCAGTGCTGCCGATCTGGAGGACGCAAGGCCTTATGACGGTATTGCTGACTGGTTGCTGTTTGATGCCCGTCCTCCGGAAGGAGCGTCTTGCCCAGGAGGAAATGGCCATGCATTTCCGTGGTCTGTAATGCGGGGGTGGTCCGGCCAGAGTCCCTGGCTTCTGGCTGGCGGACTGAATCCCGAAAACGTGGCAGCAGCAATGGCAGAAAGCGGTGCTGTTGGTGTCGATGTGTCTTCTGGCGTCGAGCGTGCGCTAGGGGTGAAAGACCCGGAGCGTATCGCCCGTTTTATTGTTGCGGCGCTTGATGCGGGTGAAGGAGAGTAGTCTCCCTCACCTTTTCAGGTATCCAGATCAGGCGGCCTGACGCTTCAGCTCGGCATCCAGTTTCTTGGCCCGCCGTGAGATGAAAGACCACATGATCTTGCCGACAGCCGCCCCGACCAATCCACCGGGTCTTATACCGGCTGCCTTCAAGACCATGTTGGAAGCGCGTTCTACATGCAACGGCCTGTAGAAACTGAAGGCCCGGGCACCATAGGCCAAGCTGGCCCGGGCACGGTCATAGGGTGTGTCGGCTGGCGCATTAGCGGCATGCCATGCAAAGGACAGCTCGTCATCCTCGCTTTCACGGATTCGTCCCATGGCGACCAGAAGGCGCCGCCATGTGGGGATTTGTTCTTTGTCCAGATAATCCTGCAGGGCAGTGTAAAACAGCTTGTAGTGACGGAACTCATCGCCGGCAATCCGGTGGCAGATGTACTGCAGGACAGGTTCTTCGGTTCCATCGCGCAGGGCGGAGTAGTAGGAGCTGGTACCCGTCTCTACGATGCAGCGTGCAATCAGCTCGCCTGTCAGTGACCCGCGTATGCTTTCTCCTGTTTCCAGATTGATCCGGTATCCATCCCGGAATCTCTGGAATGCAGATTTGTAGTCGAAAGTCTGGTCTGCACGTTCAGCCCAGAGTCCCAATGCATCACCGTGCTGTACCTCTTCTTCCTGCCATTCATCGGCCAGGGACTGGAAGGATGGGTCTGCATGGAACACGTTCTTCAGATATGTGGTGTAATCTGCGGCGTTTCGCTCGACCAAGGCGGCGGCCTTAACCAGCTTGGTCACTTCGGGATCAACCTTGGAGGGGTCAAACTGGCTCCAGGGAATATCGTCCAATTTCCATGTCTTCATTGTGCTGTTTGTATCTCCATTTACACCGACAGCAACTGTTTCCACGTAAAAAGAAAAGGGAACCAGTTACCCGCGCATCACCCAAGATCTTATACCTTTTGTAGTGATAGCCATGAAAAATACAAGGATATGTGTTCGGAAAAGGTTGCGTTTGCTCTCCTGGGGGGAGGCTTGTAGAGGATGATTTTCATCTCTGGATTGTTGATTCTGCAGCGGGGATATCATCGTTTTGTGACTGTCTATCCGCCCGGGCATTGCGTGCATGTGTCGGGTCGGGAATAATTCACGGGGTAATGGCCAGGGTTATCGGGAAGCATGAATACGTCCAGTCAGAACAGGGCTCCTGAGAATGACACCCCTCCCGAGGAATGGCAGGCGAAGGTCGCTGGCGCCAATATCAGCCAGCAGACCCTTCTGGCGACAGATTATCTCAATCATTTCAATGAAATAGTCATGCTGATGGATATCTTGGCAGATATGCCGGAGCTTTTGGAAGAATGCCTGCAGTGGACGCCAAAGAGTTATCAGGAACACTTTCGCGACAGTAGCTTCTCGGATAAAGAACTGGCAATTGAGGCGTATAATCATGTGCCCGCCCGTTACAAGCGGCCGTTCGAGGATACCATTGCCCAGATGGATTCGATTGTTCAGCAATCGTTGGAGCGTGTTGCCGAGGCGGTCAAACTGCAGGACCAAGAGATCGTAAGGGCGAGGGCAAAGGCAGGCTCAACGGCATTGCAGCGCCTGATTGACGTTGCCAGCTCCATCATTCACGGTAGGGACGCCGCGATGGATCAATCACAGATTGATGAAATCTTTCGTCACCTCTGAGAAATACTGATAGCAGGCCCTTTTCAGGGAATCCGTTTTGCCAATGGCTCATTGGGCATCAGCTCTGCATCCCACGGAAACAGGAGCCACATGTCTTGGGGAACGGCCACAGCGTATGTATCAACGCAAGGTTCTCCATGGGGTTTTGCATAGACGGTTGCCATGTAGCCCTGCGGCAGGATCGCTTTGGCCTTGCGAGCTGTAACGCCTGAATCAACCAAGTCATCGATAATCAGCCATCCTTCACCGTCCCCGACCACATCTTTCTGAACGGTCTTTGCTACTCTGACTTCCCCTTGGACGCGATCATCATAGGAAATGATGGACAGGCAGTCGATTAATCTCAGGTCAAGCTCGCGGGCAATGATGGAAGAGGGAATAAGTCCCCCCCTGGTTATAGCCACGATGCCCTTCCAGTCTTTGCGACCCATCAGTTTGTGCGCCAGAAGGCGCGTATCACGGTGGAACAGCTCCCACGCGATGGGCAAGTAGCGGTTTGCTGAATAGTCCTGCATGGCGCACGCTTCCACGAATCCAATTTCTCAAAGGTTTATCCCGACGTATGGGCATAGCTCCACCCAAGGTACAGGGCGGTTTTTGTATCCCATGATTTTCTGTCTGCGTCACATGTAAATTTTCTTGCCATACGTGGTTCTTTGTTACCGTATTCTTGATGAAATATTATTGTTGGACATACGTAGTTTCTATGTTCTCATCATCCGTTGAGACTGTCTTCGTTACCCTTTTCCGGGTTCCTGTGTCCGATGAAGGCAGGCTTGGCTTGCGGGTATACGTCCGGAGCGGATTCTGCTTGGGGGCACAGCTAGCATGTTCACTGTTGGATGAATGAAAAGATGGCTGCGGAATCGCCAACAAATTTGAGTGTATGTGATCTTTATACCATTGGTGTCGGTCCCTCCAGCTCACATACGGTTGGGCCAATGCGGGCAGGATACCGTTTTGTGCAGTCTCTGATACAGCAAAATATTCTGGATGCCGTTGCGTCGGTAACAGCCGAGCTTTACGGATCATTGGCCCTGACCGGCAAGGGGCATGCAACCGATACGGCTGTTTTGGTCGGGTTATCCGGAGAACAGCCGGAAACTGTTGATCCGGATGCGATCCCGATGATTGTTGCCGGGATTGAGCGTGAAGGAACGCTTCGTTTGGGAGGAAAGCGGACAATACCTTTTGCGGTATCCAAAGACCTTGTCTGGCGGTTTGATGATGTTCTTCCGGGTCATCCCAACGGGCTGCGCTTTACAGTCCGCAATGCCGGTGGCGAGGTTTTGTGTACGCGCGACTATTACTCGGTCGGAGGCGGCTTTGTTGTGACCGAGGGAGAGAGCGAGGCTGCCCTTACCCCGGGGCGCAATGTCTTTCAGCCTTACCCCTATAACTCGGCTGCAGAACTGGTTGCGATCTGTAACAGGGACAGCCTTTCAGTTGCCCAGGTTATGATGGCCAACGAGCAAGTCTGGCGCCCCGAAAGCGAGACCCATGCTTTCCTGGATCGTGTCCGTGATGCCATGATGCAGTGTATTGACCGGGGGATTTCACAGACAGGTATTTTGCCGGGGGGGCTGAAGGTCCGTCGCCGTGCCAATGATTTGTTTCGTGAGCTGACCGGAAGGCCCGAGGCCGCCATGAAGGATCCTCTGACAGTCCTTGACTGGGTCAATCTCTATGCCTTGGCGGTCAACGAGGAAAACGCAGCTGGCAGCCGTGTTGTCACGGCGCCAACCAATGGCGCTTCAGGCGTTATACCAGCTGTGCTGGCATACTATGAACGGTTCTGCCCGGGGGCAACCCGGGATGGCAGCCGGACATTCCTGATGACAGCGGCTGCGATTGGTGCCTTGTACAAGACACGTGCCTCAATTTCTGCGGCCGAGGTTGGCTGTCAGGGAGAAGTCGGCGTGGCTTGCTCGATGGCAGCAGGGGCGTTGACGGCTGTTCTGGGCGGGACGCCGGATCAGGTTGAGAACGCAGCCGAGATTGGCATGGAGCACAATCTTGGCTTGACATGTGATCCTGTGGGGGGCTTGGTGCAGGTTCCCTGTATCGAGCGCAACACGATGGGGGCCGTCAAGGCAATCAACGCTGCGCGTCTGGCATTGCGCGGCGATGGCCAGCACTTGGTGTCACTGGACAAGGTCATCGAGACCATGCGCCAGACCGGCCTTGATATGCAGAGCAAGTATAAGGAAACCTCGCAGGGCGGGCTGGCTGTCAATGTGGTTGCGTGTTAGTCCCGTGCCTTGAGACACTCTTTATGAATTCGGTATGAGCCCGCAAGACTTCCATATGGTGGTTCTGCGGGCTTTTACTGGCGTCTAATGACACAGCGAATCCAGTTCCTGGACACGGATGCTCCCCTGACATTATGTTTCATGAGCTGATCAATTTGATATATATACTTTGCATAAAGCATATTTTTTACTGAAAAATGACATATATACGTTCATGCTACTGCAAAATGTATATGCAGATCCCTGTTGGTTGTGTTATCGCTCCTTTCCATAAGAAGGACGTTTATAGGGGCCTGTTTTCGGCTCGTCCGGCGTCATTTTCATGGTGCTTCCTGCCCTGACAGGGCTGTGAGGCGCGTTTTTGTGGATCATCTCCTTGTATTGAAGAGATTTTGCAGTGAGGGACACAGAGATGACAAAGCAGGCCGGTGTTTTGAGCCCCGGAGATCTTGAAATGGTTGTGCAGGAAACGGCGCCGTCCCGCAGTGGGTTGCGTCTTGGGGCTCTGACAGCCTTGGTCGTTGGTTCGATGATTGGTGGCGGTATTTTTGCGTTGCCGCAGAACACCGCCAGCAGTGCCGCGCCTGGTGCCATGCTCATTGGCTGGACAATCAGCGCCTTGGGCATGCTTGCCCTTGCGTGGGTTTTCCGTCTTCTTGCTGATCGCAGGGCTGACTTGGACGGGGGCATCTATGCCTATGCCAGGGCCGGGTTTGGTAACTATGTTGGTTTCTTGTCAGCTTGGGGGTACTGGATCAGTGCCTGGATCGGGACAACCAGCTACCTTGTTTTGTTGCTCAGTACGCTGGGGTATTTCTTTCCTGTTTTTGGGGATGGTAACACCCTGTGGGCTGTGATTGCAGCCTCCGCACTGCTCTGGGCCGTGCATGCCATGGTGCTGCGTGGTATTACCGGTGCTGTTCTTGCCAACCAGGTTGCAACGGTTGCCAAGGTTATTCCCTTGATCCTGTTTGTCATCATTGCCGCCACGGCTTTCCAGCTGGATATCTTTACAACTGATATCTGGGGTGCTGGCAGTACGGATCTGGGCAGTGTCATGGACCAGGTTCGTAACATGATGCTGATTACAGTCTGGGTTTTTATCGGTATTGAAGGGGCTGGTGTTTACTCGGCACGTGCCCGGCGGCGTTCCGATGTCGGCAAGGCGACAGTTCTGGGGTTTCTTGGGGTTATGGCCCTTCTGGTTTCTGTCAATGTGCTGTCTATGGGCATTATGTCCAGAGCGGAACTGGCAGGACTCAAAGACCCCTCCATGGCATATGTTCTGGAGAGTGTTGTTGGTCCCTGGGGAGCCGTTCTGGTCAGTGTCGGGCTGGTGATTTCCCTGCTTGGTGGTTTGCTGGCCTGGATGCTGCTGTGTACCGAGATTTTGTTCTCGGCATCAAAAGGCAGAAGCATGCCGGCTTTCTTGCGTCAGGAGAATGCAAACCGGGTTCCTGCCAATGCCCTGTTCTTGTCCAATGTCATGATCCAGATTTTTCTGGTCCTGACCCTGTTCAACGAATCAACGTATCTGGCCTTGGCATCTCTTGGTACCTCGATGATTCTGGTGCCTTATCTGTTATCTGCTGTTTTCGCCTTGCGCTGCGGTATGCGTGGTGAGTTGTACGGGCACGGTGTTGCCGGTCGCCGACGTGCGATGTGTGTGACAGGCTTGGCTGCCCTGTATAGTTTGTGGTTGCTGTATGCTGCCGGTGTTGACTATCTGCTTTTGTCTGCTCTTTTGTATACGCCGGGCATTGTCCTATATGTGCAGGCCAGAAGAGAGCTGCGTGAACCGGTCTTCAGGCGTCGGGAGGGTGTCCTCTTTTCCCTGCTGTTGGCCGGTGCTGTTGTTGCGGGATCGATGCTTTACGCCGGTTATCTCAGCCTCTGAGTGAGCCAATCGAGCACGCCCCCGCCCAAGAAGCAGGACGGGGGCAATTGTTTCAGAATGTCAGGCGCTGCAGGAAATACCGCCATCCCTTTTTGTCATGCATTTCATGTCTTGATTGCCCATGGCCTGTATCTGTGATCAGGCCCAGTTTTGTGGCGACTTTGGACGCGATGTCCATATACGCACGGGCATGAGGTCCATTGGGTGACGATACAACGCTTGGTCTGCCGCTGTCTGCATCTTGGCGAATGGTGGCAGCCAAGGGAATTTCGCCCAGAAAATCCACACCCATCTCTTTTGCTGTTTGTCGTGCCCCGCCGTGGTCAAACACGTCTTCGCGATGTCCGCATTGCGTACAGATGTGATAGCTCATGTTTTCGACAATGCCGAGGATGGGAACTTCGACCTTGTTGAACATACCCAGCCCCCTGCGTGCATCAAGCAGAGCAAGATCCTGAGGGGTGGAGACGATCACAGCCCCTGACAGTGCCAGCTTCTGGCTGATGGTGAGCTGCGTATCGCCCGTGCCTGGTGGCATGTCGATAATCATGATGTCGATATCATTCCATCGGGTATCACGCAGCATTTGCTCCAGAGCCCCCATAACCATGGGACCACGCCAGACGAGGGGGCTGTCTTCCTCCACCATGAAGCCAATCGACATGATTTTCAGGCCCATGCTTTCTGCGGGGATCAGGCCCTTGTCGTCACTGCTCAGGCGCTGTCCTCGCAAACCGGTCAGGCAGGGGATGCTTGGGCCATAGATGTCAGCGTCAAACAGGGCAACAGAAAGCCCCAGATGCTTCAGCGCCAAGGCAATGTTCACCGCTGTTGTCGATTTGCCAACACCACCCTTTCCCGATGCGACCGCGACAATTTTCTTTACTTCCGGCATGGGAATATGGCCTTGCACTTTCGGTCTGCTTTTCTTTTCCGGGTTGGTATGGGCGGTCAGCACAACAGTGGCAGCTTCAACACCGGGCAGGTCGGCGATGACCGTTTCCGCTGCCTGCCGTAAGGGTTCCAGTGATGAACCCAGTGCAGGCGGAACAACCAATGTTACCACGACATTCTGATTGGTGATGGTGATGCTTTCAACCCATCCTGCCGAGACGGGATCCCCGGCTTCGGGATGGGAAACCGTGCGCAGTGCATCGGTGATATGGTTCCTGTCGGGGGACAGCATTCCTGAAAACTCCGTGTCTACTCTGGTGTTGCAGATGTTCGGTGCATTGCGTGGGGCTGCTTCATGACCTATAAGGCTTGCACGGAGACTTTGTTCCGTACGGTTCCCGGGGCGGCAGGTAAGTGCTTTGGGGCCGGTTTTGCTTTTGTGACTGTAGCGGATTGTACACCATGTCCGGTGCACCATAGCGGCAGATCCGATGTCATTCGAGAAGGAATTGTGGTAATGGCCTCTAACAATCAGGGCGGCCCATGGGGCGGAAGTGGCCCCGGTGGTGGTAACGGGGGAAACAATCCCTGGGGGCGGCGTGGACCCCGCAGTGGGAATCAGCCACCGGACATTGATGACTTGCTTCGTCAGGGCCAGGATCATCTGCGTCGTATGCTTCCCGGGGGCTTTGGTTCAGGACGCGGGACCGTTCTTGTCGTCCTTGCTGTTCTTGCGGCGTGGATGCTGACCGGTTTGTATCGGGTTAATCCTGATGAACAGGGCGTAGAGTTGTTGTTCGGGCGTTATGTCAAGACAACGGGGCCCGGTCTGAACTACTGGTTTCCGGCTCCATTGGGTGAGGTTGTTACCCCGCGTGTTACAGAGACCCGCCAGATCAGCATTGGCTCCCGCGAGAATGCACGGTCTCTTCTGGCACCCCGCGATACAGTGCGCGGAGAGCTGGCTGCTGCAACCAGCCAGATGTTGACCGGCGACCAGAACATCATCGATCTGGATTTTATTGTTCAGTGGCGTATTCGTGAGGCGGGCGAGTTCCTGTTCAACATCCGCGATCCCGAGCAGACTGTGCGGGCTGCGGCTGAGAGTGCCATGCGTGAGGTCGTGGGGCAGACCCCGCTGGAGATGGCCATGACAACCGGACGTGCCGAGATACAGAGCCGTACGCGTGAGTTGTTGCAGAGCATTCTTGACAGTTACCATGCCGGCATCACGATTCTGGATGTGAAGCTCCAGAAAGCAGATCCGCCGCAGGATGTGATTGATGCCTTTAACGATGTCCAGCGTGCGCGCCAGGACAAGGAGCGTCTGCAGAACGAAGCTCAAGCTTACAAGAACGATATTATCCCGCGTGCCAAGGGGGAGGCCGAGCGTATGCAGCAGGAGGCTTCTGCCTACCGGGATCGTGTTGTCAAGGATGCTGAAGGTGAGTCGGCACGGTTCCTTTCTGTTTATGAAACGTACCGCAATGCCCGTACAGTCACGACAGAGCGTTTGTATCTGGAAGCCATGCAGGATGTCCTGAAAAACTCTGACAAGATTCTGCTGGGCCATGGAAATGCTGCCGGGCCTGGCGTTGTGCCCTATTTGCCATTGCCGGAGCTGAAGCGTACCGAGCGCGCAGCCGGACAGGAGAAAGCCCGATGAACAACGGAAAACTTGTGCTTGGTGGTGTGGCAGCGTTTGTGTTGCTGCTGCTGGTTTCCGGGGCTTTGTTTACTGTGCGTCAGACCCAGCAGGCTATTGTGCTGCAGTTCGGCAATCCGGTTCGAGTTATTCAGGAACCCGGTCTGCATGCCAAGATTCCGTTTGCCCAGAATGTGATCTTGTACGAGAACAGGGTGCTGGAACTTGACCCACCGACCCAGGAACTGCCCCTGATCGACCAGAAACGGATCATCGTTGATACCTATGCCCGCTACCGTATCGTCAACCCACTGGAATTCTACAAGACGGTGCGGACCGAGAGCGGTTTGCGCGATCGTCTGGGCGGAATTCTGAATGCAGCTGTGCGTGATGAGCTTGGTGAGTCTGATCTTGCCGATCTTTTGACACAAAAGCGTGGTGACGTGATGCGGCGGATCACCCGTGCGGTGCAGGTTCGTGCTCCGGAATTTGGTATCGAGATTGTGGACGTCCGCATTGGTCGTACCGATTTGCCCCAGCAGACATCCCAGTCTGTTTTTAACCGGATGCGATCCGACCGCGTGGCCCAAGCTGCTCAGTTGCGGGCCGAGGGTGAGGAGTTGAAGGCCAAAATCCAGGCTGAAGCCGACCGCGAGCGGACAGTTCTTCTGGCAGAAGCCCGCCGCGTTTCCGAGGTTCTGCGTGGTGAGGGCGATGGGGAGCGGAACCGTATTCTGGGCGATGCCTATGGCCGTGATCCCGAGTTCTTCCGGTTCTATCGGTCCATGGAAGCGTATCGCAATGCGCTGGGCAATGGCGGTACTGCAATGGTCCTGAGTCCTGATTCCGAGTTCCTGAAGTATTTTGATCGATCTGGTCCGGCGGGTAGTTCCGTCCGTTAGTCTTGATTCCGAAGGGAAGGGTCGGTCAGGCCGGCCCTTCTCGGGCAAGACGGCTTCTCATACCTTGTTCTTTGTGTAGTGTTTGGGCTTTGGTGTGAGAAAGCAGGAAAATCGGGCATATGGTGTCCGGGAAACTTTTGTTATGTTTCGCAGAGGGTCCTGATTCCCGGCAGGATGCTGCGTCAATGGAGGTTCTCGTGACTTTTGGGCCTTCCCTTAAAGCAAGGCAGCTGGTTCCCGTGTGGTTCCGGTGCGCGCGTGCGCTGTCTGTTCTGGTCTTGTCTGCTGCCTTTCTTGCATTGCCATCCGGTTTTACCGGCCTGGCCTCGGCACGCAGTACAACAACCAGCGTGGCTGATCTTGCCGAGCGGTTGTTGCCGGCGGTTGTCAATATTTCAACATCGCAGACCCTTTCAGCAGAGCGTATGCCGGATCTGCCGCAGTTCCCGCCAGGCTCTCCGTTCGAGGATTTTTTCAAGGAATTTTTTGAACGTGGTGCGCCCGGGAATCCCCATGGTGGGCGCAGGGCGACATCACTCGGTTCCGGGTTCATTATTGATCCTGAGGGCTACATCGTGACGAATAACCACGTTATTCAGGATGCTGACGAAATAACCATTATTCTGTCTGATGAGACGGCTTTGAAGGCGAAGCTGGTTGGTCGTGACAGCAAGGTTGATATTGCGTTGCTGAAGGTTGATGCCAAGCGCAAATTGCCTCACGTTGAATTTGGTGATTCCGACAAGGCCAGAGTTGGGGAAGAGGTTATTGCCATCGGTAATCCCCTTGGCTTGGGTGGCTCTGTTACAACCGGGATTATTTCGGCCAAGACGCGGGATATCAACTTCGGACCCTATGACAGCTTCATACAAACGGATGCAGCCATCAACAAGGGTAATTCCGGGGGGCCCCTGTTCAACATGGATGGCCAGGTGATCGGGGTCAATACCTCAATCTATTCGCCGTCTGGGGGGAATATCGGTATTGCCTTTGCGGCCCCGTCCAATTTATTGCGACAGGTTCTGGATGATATTCGCAAGTATGGCCGTACCCGGCGCGGATGGCTGGGTGTCCGTATCCAGAGTGTTACAGACGAAATTGCCGAGAGTATCGGGTTGAAGAAAGCGTACGGTGCCCTTGTCGCTTCGGCCGAGGCGGGGAGCCCTGCCGAAAGTGCAGGTATCCAGTCCGGCGACGTTATTATCGAGTGGAACGGCAAGGAAGTGAAAGAGATGCGTCGCTTGCCGGTGATGGTTGCAGAAACGGAGATCAACCAGAGTGTCCCCGTTGTTGTCTGGCGCAATGGCGAGCGGGTGAAGATCAAGGTCAAGGTTGGCGAGCTGAAGGATGATGAGCCATTGCCTGTGGCAGGGGCAGAGGAGGGGGCTGGTCCCGCTGATCAGGGTGCCATTGTTCAAAGTCTCGGGTTCTCGTTGTTGCCCTTGGGGCAGGCAGAAAAGAAGCGCTATAACATTCCTGATGATGCCAAAGGGATGATAGTAGCGGATGTTTTACCTTCCGGTGCTGCGGCAGAGAAAGGGATACGCCCTGGTGATGTCCTTGTCGAAGTCAACCAGAGTGCGGTTGCCTCTGTCGCCGAGGTAGAGGAGCAGATCAAGAAGGTACGCGAAAAGGCAAGGAAGTCTGTTCTTCTGTTGTTCCAGAACGCATCAGGCATGCGTTTTGTTGCCTTGCCAATAACCGGTTAATCGTTACCTGGTTTCCCCTGTAGGTCGGTCGCGCTGTCCGGCCTACAGGTCTCCCTTCCACGCGCTGTCGTGGGTCGGAACCCGTTCCAGAAGTCCGTTCTTGACCAAGCGGCGCTGGATAACGCGCCCTTCGCCCTGCGGGGGCGTATCATCTGACTCCGGTGCCGTGCGGGAGAACGCGATCTCGATACTGCCCAGATCGTGGCTGACCCAGTTGGCTTGCAGGGATCCGTCTTTCTTTGCTCCGTCAGGGCCTGTGCTCAGTTCGATACGCAGACGTGCATTGTTGGCATCAACCAACGTGAAGACAGCGCCTTTCTTTCCGTCCTGCGCATCACGCTCGTTGCGTGTTGCCTTGGTTGGCATGGAGAGATCAACCTGTGGAGACTTCATCCGGACAATCAGATTTTCCAGCCTCTCGCGGATATACAGGGCTTCCTCTGATCGAGCACCGTCGAACATCTGATCCATTACTTTGGCAACCAGTGTGCCGTCCGGACCCGTCGAGCGCAGGATTTCTGCTGACATACGCGTCTTCAGAAGGCCATCCAGGCGTTCCTCTACCAAGCGGCCAGCCCCCGGTGTGGCGTGGTTAAAAAAACCGCCGAGTGCTTGGGCCAGCTTGGTCTTTTGCGCATCATCACCCGTGTTGCCGGTTCCCGTATCCTGTTCGGCAACGGATTTTTCTATGGCCTGTGCTTCCGCGGAGTTGATGCCAGACAGAATATCAACCCATCCCTTCGCTTCGCCGGTTCGGTCCTTGTCTGTGATCTCATTCTTTTGATCAATGAAGGATTGCCCGTTCAGAACAGCGCGCTTCAAGGCCCGCAATGCTTTTGAGTCCAAGGTTTCTGTAACCCATGCCAACTTTCCGACAGGTGGTACATCGACATCTTGTCCCAGCAATTTCCCGATAGCACTGCGCGAGAGTGCCACTTCGGATGCATTGCCAAAGCGGGACGACATGTTCTGACCCGGGGTTCCGGCACTTTCCAGGGCGGCCTGGTTTCGGGCAGCTGCCAGAAGGCGTGCCGAAGCGCCAATGCCCTGACCATAGAGAGCCAGAAGATTACCCGTCTGAATGGGGCCAAGCAGGCCGGAGAGCATAGAAGGTTTCATGAACGTAGACCTGTTTTCTTCAAGGCATCCGGTCCGGTAAGGCCCTGTGGGCTACCGGTTCTCTGGCCATCAGCAGCAATATTCATGCCTGGAAGAAATTGGTCCTGCTAACAGTGGGATAGAGATGTCTCCGTCATCCCTTGTCGGCAAGGATTGCCGCCCGGTGGGCAGTTCTGTGCCGTGAAAGCGACAGGGCCACCCTGAGGCAGCCCTGTCGTACCGGTTTTTGATATCCAAGGTAGGCGTTCAATCCAGTTCCTGGCGTCCCATCTGGATAAATTTATCGCGACGCTTTTGACGCAGAACCCCCGGTTCCATGGTGATCAGTCCTGTGAGGTGGCGTTCTATGGCCTCTCCGACAGCCT
The DNA here is from genome assembly GCF_012102665.1 of Haematospirillum sp. 15-248. Classification (NCBI taxonomy): domain Bacteria; kingdom Pseudomonadati; phylum Pseudomonadota; class Alphaproteobacteria; order Rhodospirillales; family Novispirillaceae; genus Haematospirillum; species Haematospirillum sp. 15-248. The sequence continues at coordinate 28,130 of NZ_JAAVTF010000006.1, forward strand.
CGATAGCCGAGCGTGGCATACGGTGCGCCCCGCCCAAGGGCTCGGGGATAATTTCATCGACAAGACCCATCCGGTGAAGGTCTTGAGCCGTCAGGCGCATGGATTCAGCAGCGACCTGTGCCTGATCGCCTGATCGCCACAGAATCCCGGCGCATCCTTCTGGCGATATAACAGAGTAGATGGAATGCTCCAGCATGAGGATTGTGTTGGCAGCGGCCAAGGCGATAGCACCGCCGGACCCACCTTCCCCTATTACGACGGAAATCAGCGGAACCCGGATATCCAGGCATGTTTCCACAGAGCGGGCAATGGCTTCGGCCTGTCCCCTTTCCTCGGCATCCAGGCCGGGGAAAGCGCCCGCAGTGTCGACCAGTGTCAGGACCGGAAGGCCAAAGCGATCGGCCATCTGCATCAGGCGCCGGGCTTTCCGGTATCCTTCCGGGCGGGCCATGCCGAAGTTATGGCGCATCCGTGTTTCGCCATCGTGCCCTTTTTCCTGACCCATGACCATGACCGAGCGCCCGCGGAACCGTCCAATGCCGCCAATGATGGCTTCATCCTCTCCAAACTGGCGATCCCCGGCCAGGGGCTGGAAATCTTCGATAAGTGCACGAAGATAGTCCACAAAATGGGGCCGCTCAGGATGACGGGCAACCTGTGTCTTCTGCCATGGGGTCAGGCGTGCATACGTCTCACGCAGCCGTCTCTCGACCTTGTTTTGCAGGCGGGCGACCTCTTCGGCGATATTGAGACCTTCTCCGTCACCCATGTGACGAAGGTCCTCTATTTTACCTTCCAGTTCAGCGACTGGTTTTTCGAAATCCAGAAAGTTCATGGATCCGCACTACACTGCCTTCAGAAAATGGAGCCTACGTCTAGCACAGGGTTCCCGGGGCGGCGACGGGAAAATGCATGTCCTGCGCCGAAACATGCCCGGACCCACCACGCTGTTGCTGTTTACGGGGCACTCAGGGGGGCACGCAATCCTCTGACCAGGCTTTCATAATCCGGCTCTTTTTCAGGATCCAGAAGTCCATGACGTAGGGCAAAGTCAAGAATAACCAAGGCGACATTGAATTTGGCATCCTGACTGCGGCGTACTTGTTCGATCAGCTCCTCTGCGGGAATCAGCTCGAATCGTTCGACCTCGCCGTCTGTGTTGCGCGGCACAAATGATGCGGGAAGTTCCAGGTCGAAACAGAACAGGGTATCCCGGCGAATACCCCATGCATTGTCCATCATATACGACACGGCACCGACCGGTCGGGCTGCGGCCGCAATATCCGCGGGCATGCCGGCTTCCTCTGCCGCTTCCTTGCGCAGATTGTCCAACAGGCTCAGGCCGGCTGGTTGTCCGCCGGCAATCATGCTGTCGAGTTTACCCGGGTCGAGTGTCTTGCTGGCAGAGCGAATGCCGGTCCAGATCATGATACGACCATCGGGTTGGCGGACATACCCGTTGACGTGGATACCCCATGCCAGAAGCCCCAGCATGGCAACGTATCCCCTGTCGATCTGCATCAGGTCGGGATTATGGAATGCCGTGCGGACGGCATACAGTTCATGGCGGCTTCGGGGGGCTTTTCCTTGTGCTGTCAATGTGTCCAGAACCTGCGCAGCAGCTTGTGTTCGTTGTGCCGGTGTCTTGTGCGTCGCGGCGACTCTGACCGTGTCAGATGTAACGGTGAAGATATCCGGAAAAGCGGACAGAGCCTCTGCGTGGTCATGCCGCACCATGCCAACCGGGTGGCCGGCAACGCTGAGGGGACGATACAAATGAGGTGTCCAGGCGTTGCAACGCTTGATGTGATCCTGGAAAGTCATGAACGGGTTCCGGTTCTCAGAGAGCTCCCCCAATCAAAAAAGGAAGGTTGGATTTTTGCAAGATTGTTGTGTGATGTTTCGGTGTTTGCCCTGCGTGAAAGGATCAATCACCATGGCGTGACAAGCTCTTTCCTTTTGTCCCATTATGGGCATCTGTTTGCTGCATCCTGCTCTTGATCGGGAGTTTCTCCATGATGGCCCTTGTCGTTGTTTTTTGCCTTGCAGGCTTGCTGACCTCGTTGTGGTTGGGCGGGGCTGTCCTCTACATAGGCTCCCTTGTCGGATGGGACAGCCTGATGCTTTTGCCGCCATCGGACATGGCTGTTCTTGTTGCGGGTACTTTTGGTCCGGTTGTTGCCCTGTGGCTGCTGGTTGGCTTCATCAACATGGCGGCTTCCGGGCATCGGCAGGAGCATGTTCTCAATACGCTGGCCCAGCAGTCGCGTCATACTTCCGATCATGTCGAGGCCCAAGTGCGCACCCTTCTGCAAATGCAGGCCGACAGCCGCCGTCAGGCAGCCGTAGAGGGAATGGAGCTGGCACTGCGTGACCTGAATGCGCATGCGTCGCTTTTGGCAGAGCGGCTGGGCATGGTCAGTACCGCCGAGGCAGAAACGCTGTGGGGGCGCACGGTATCCGGTGATGTGTGGGCCTTTGCCCAGGCTTTTCTTGTGCGCGCGGCTGCTTACCCTGAGTTTGCCGGTATGTTGGCCGAGCGTGCTCTGGGGGACCCTGTATCAGTTCAGGCCCTGCACTGTTTTATCCGCCGCTGCGAAGCCTTGCGGCACGAGGTTCAGCAGCATGACCTCCACCCGCTGTTCGGGCAGGTTATTGAGGAGGGGCCTCTTGCCCGTCTTCATACCCTGTTTCTGGATCTTGCGGACCGTATCGAAATTTTGCGCGATGTTAAGGTCGGATCTGCGGATTCTTTCTCTTCGACGGTCGAGGACGTGGTGCGCCAAAGGGTTTCATCCTCGCTGGGTGATGACTCCTCGTTACTGGAGCAAACAGATTTTGGCGACGAGAATGATCCGGCCGTTCCCGAGCCTGAACCTGTTTATGGCTCTGGCTCCCGCGCTTCTGCATCGCCTCGCACATCTGGTCTGGATCGCCTCCATGATGCCTTGGCCCGTATGGGGGGCGGAGGGGCCTATTCGTCGAGTACTCTCGGAGACGGGGCTACGGGGCTTCCCGAACGGCCTGTGCAAGGTGAGAAAGGTGTTCTTTCTCGTGAGGCACAGCACCCGGCGTCAGACGCGGTTGTATAATTCTGATATTAGGTATGGGGACCCTTGTGTCCGGTGTTGTGGCAGGGTCCCATCCGTATAAAGGCAAGGATATTGGGAGCTTTTCTGGAGAAGATGTGGGCCTTGTTTTCCCGCCAGCCATCGGGCAGGAAGCAACGGCGCAAAGGCAGGGCTGGCGTTGCGGCCACCCGGGTGGGTGCTCCTTCTCCACCCGATTCTAAACCTCAAGATGTTGCTGGTGGCGCTGAGAATACCCAAGATAGCTTCGGGGAGGTTCCAAAGGAGTATCCCATGACTCCGGAGCGTGCAGAACTTATCCGGCAGGCAAAGGATATTCTGCAGGCCAAGCAAAAAATGATCGAGTCCCTTCCAGAGCCACAGCGCCACAAACTGGCTCTTCTGGCTCATTTGATGTTGTCCATACAAAGCCGGCAGGACAAAAGCGAAAAATCCTAGCCTGCCTGTTTGTGGAATATCCGCTACTATGTCCTGTCAGAAGTTGACGTATGAACGGACGGGCAGAGCGGATGGGCAAAGGTCCTGTAACCGAGGCCGATCTCCTGAAGCGGGAGTTGCGAGGCCTTTTCGAACACATAAAGCGTATGCGCCTTGAAATTGCGTCGATTCGCCGCCCCGGATCCACGGACGAGGACGACCACTTCGCCAAGATGTCCGACGAACTTGATGCCATTGTTAATGCGACAGAAACAGCAACCGACAGCATTATGAGTGGTGTCGAGGAGCTTGACGACCTGTTGACTGGCCTCAGGAAGCATATTGCCGGTAACAGTGAAGCGTTGGAAACCCTTGACCGTGTGCCAGCCCTGACGGCCAATATCTTTGAAGCCTGTTCTTTTCAGGATATTACGGGACAACGAATCAGCAAGGTTGTCCGCTCGCTTCAGTATATCGAGGAGCGGGTCAATACCCTGATCAATATGTGGGGTTCCGATTCGTTGGCTGATGCCGATGTCGATGAAAAGCCCATTGATTTCGAGAAGTCGCTGCTCAATGGTCCCCAATTGCAGGGGAAAGGGGTCAGTCAAAAAGATGTTGATGCCATGCTGGGTGGGGGCGCTGCACAGGCACCGAAAGCCCCCGTTCCTCCTCCGCAACCCCCTGCAAAAGCAGAATCCGCACCTCCTGCGGCAAAGGCTCCTCCCAAGCCCCCTGCAGCGCCTGCGAAGCCATCGTCCGGCGATGATAACCCGGGGAATGGAATGGGGCAGGGAGATATAGATAATTTGTTCGGCTGACGATACATCTTGACGAAAGCTGGGCGTATAGCTAATAACCCTCCCTCCTGCTTTCCGTTCAGGCCTGAAGAAGACAAGAAAAGGATACGAACCATGGCTCGTCGTTGCATTGTTACCGGCAAAGGCGTTCAGACCGGCAACAACGTCAGCCACGCCAACAACAAGACCCGTCGTCGCTGGCTGCCAAACCTCCAGGAAACAGCCTTGGTGTCCGAGGCACTGGGCGAGTCGGTTGCGATCCGTGTCTCTGTCCATGGACTTCGGACAATCGAGCATCGCGGCGGCATTGATGCTTATCTGCTTGGCATGGCCAACACCAAACTTCCGACTGACCTGCGTCGTTTGAAGAAGCGTATTCAGGCTGTCAAGGCCGCCTGATACCGACCTTCTTCAGGGTCTATGTTTGATGTAGAAAGCTCGGCTGCTCATAAGCCGGGCTTTCTGGCCTTTTTTTAAATCCTTCTTCATTTCCCGAGGGTATGCTGAGAAGCTATCTCCACGGGGGTGCCGGTGTATAGCCTTTCTGAGTCGCCGTTCTTTGCTGATGGGGCTGTCTGGTCTGCTGAGGGGCAGTATGTCGAGGAAAAAGGCATCGTTCTGCCCGCGCATGGATCGTGGCGTGTCCGTCATCGTCGCCTGCGGCAAAGAGATCGATCTGCGGATGATGAATCTCTTGATGTGCCGAGCCTTGCCTCTCCTCGTTTGGTTTGGTACATCGAGGCGGATCTGAGACTAATAACTGCCCAGGGCGACTTTGGAGCTATGCGCGGGGTTATCTCGGTCGATCCTCCTACAGAAAAGCGTCCGCGTGATGCGTGGTGGGAATGGTCCAGTCCCGGCATCGGGACATTGGGTGGCCGTTATACCCGTGTTGGTGATACCATCATCAGTCAAGGTGCAACAGATGATGGTGTGCATGTCCTCACCGAGTGCTTCCTGATATCAGAGTCCGGCATAATAGGGGTCGTACGCGGTGTTTTATCCCGTGACGGGGAGACAATCGCGTCGTGGGGATTGACTCTGAGTCTTGAGTAAGAGGTTGAGCTTACTGTACACCTGATAACTGTTCCGGGTGTGCCATTCAGGGTCTTCGCTGTTTTCCGGCGTGGTGCCTCCGCTCTCCCTGTTGAGAGGTGTCAAACAGGGCTGAAACTTGCTTCAGTACGGCCCCTCCAAGCTCTTCTGCATCCATAAGGGTTATGGCGCGGCGATAGTAGCGGGTGACGTCATGCCCAATGCCAATTGCGAGCAGGTCAATCGGGCTGCGGTTCTCGATCCAGGTGATGACGCTGCGGAGGTGCTGTTCCAGATAGGTTCCGGGATTTGCGGACAGGGTCGAGTCATCAACGGGAGCGCCATCCGATATAACCATCAGGATACGGCGTTGCTCCGGGCGGCCAATAAGCCTCTGATGGGCCCATAGAAGGGCCTCGCCATCGATATTCTCCTTCAGAATTCCTTCCTTCAGCATCAGGCCAAGGTTACGGCGTGCCCGTCGCCATGGTGTGTCCGCACTTTTGTAGATGATATGGCGTATATCATTCAGGCGTCCGGGGTTGGCTGGTTTGCCATTTTGCGTCCACGCTTCGCGCGCTTTTCCACCTTTCCATTGGCTGGTTGTGAATCCCAGAATCTCCACTTTGACGCCACAGCGTTCCAATGTTCTGGCCAGAATGTCAGCGCTCATGGCGGCAACTGTGATCGGGCGTCCGCGCATGGAGCCGGAATTATCAATCAGCAGGGTTACAACGGTGTCACGAAACGCGGCGTCACGTTCCTGCTTGTACGACAGGGACAGCGCTGGGTTGGCAACAACGCGGGCCAGGCGTGCTGAGTCAAGGATACCTTCTTCCAGATCAAAGTCCCATTCCCGCAGCTGTTGTGCCATCAGACGCCGTTGCAGACGATTGGCCAGGCGCGCCACAACTCCGCGCAGGTGATTCAATTGCTGGTCCAGCTGAAAGCGAAGACGAGCCAGTTCCTCGGGGTCGCACAGTTCATCGGCACTGCGGATCTGGTCGAATTCTGTCGTATAGACGTGGTATTTTTCGTCTGCAGGTCTATTGTGCCCCGGCCCCGGTGGATGTGTCTGTGATGGTGCAGACATCTCTTCCTCAAGCAGAGAGGCTCCGGAACTTTCCGTCTCTGTCTCCTGCTCTGCGGGGGTTGTATCCCCGGTTTCCAGGCTGTCGCTGGACTGATCCCCTGTGTCTTCTGCTGTGGAATCCGGGTTCTGTGCATCTGCCCCTTGGTCAGCGGAGGACTGCTGGTTCTTGTCCTGCGTGTCAGATTCAAGAGATGCTCCGTCTTCTTCTTGATCCCTGTTGTCGTCTGCTTCAATGCCAAGATCATCCAGAAGCTTGCGTATGGTGGCCGCATATTGCTTCTGATCTGTCAGGCTGTTTTTAAGAATATCCAGCCAGTTATCTAGGGGACCGAGGGATTCCGTACAGAGATCGAGGATGTATTGTTCTGACGTACTGGAGGGAACAATACCAAGATGGCGGTGGAAGGCTGCATGCACCAGATCAGCCATCGCGATGCTTCCGGGGTCAGTGACAGAGCAAAGCTCTTCAGCACTGAGCCTGGCTTCTGTTGCTGCGGCCAGATTCAGGGCTGTTCCGGGCAGGCGTATGGCACCAAGAGCCTCGACCCTTGCCTGTTCCAGGGCATTGTAAACAGACCGGGCATCTTGTCCCTGTGGCATCCGTCTTGCGTGCACGGATGGATCATGATGGCGCAGCTTCAGGGCAATGGCATCGGCCATACCGCGCAGACTTGCTCTGTGGTCAGGGTTGTCTGATGCTGGGGAAGAGGGGAGTGGCAGGCGGACCTGGTCATGAAAGATCCCTGCTGCAGGTGTGATGCCATGTGCATTGACCGGCGTATAACTGACCAGAAGTTCGGACCGGCCGCTTAGAGCGCGTACACAGGCTGCTGTTGCACGCTTGAGGGTCTCGACGGGGGTTTCCTGGCCATCAAGAGGTTTATTCGACATGCGGGCCCGGTGGTCCCCTCCTGCCGAAGATGGCGCGGGAGGATGCGGGCGAGGTGGCGGTTCAGTCATCAGGCAATCTCGACGCACGACAGGAGGGAGAACCCGTTTGATCCTGTTTATTTTTCAGGGCTGGGGTACAACAGCGCGAAGGGCCGAGGACGGCAGCTCTTCGCCAAAGCAGCGCTGATAGTATTCTGCCACGACAGGCCGTTCCGCTTCATCACACCTGTTCAGGAATGTGACGCGGAATGCGTAGGGTATACTACTGAATATGCAAGCATTTTCTGCCCACGTCAGAACCGAGCGCGGGCTCATGACGGTGGAGATATCTCCTGCTATGAAGCCGGCCCGTGTCAGGTCAGCAACAGAAACCATCTGGGATATGGTTCTGCGTCCGGTTGCGCTGTCATATTCTGGCATTCTAGACACCATGATTGCCACTTCGGCATCGTGTTCCAGGTAGTTCAGGGTTGCCACGATATTCCAGCGGTCCATCTGCCCCTGGTTGATCTGCTGGGTTCCGTGATAGAGCCCCGTGGTATCCCCCAAGCCGATGGTGTTGGCCGTTGCAAAAAGGCGGAAGGCCTTGTGTGGACGGATGACCCGGTTCTGATCCAGAAGGGTCAGCTTGCCTTCCACTTCCAGTACTCTCTGAATGACAAACATGACATCCGGACGGCCGGCATCATATTCATCAAAAACCAGGGCACAGGGATGTTGAAGCGCCCACGGCAGGAGACCTTCGCGGAATTCTGTGACCTGTTTACCGTCGCGCAGCACAATGGCGTCTTTTCCGATCAAATCAATACGACTGACGTGGCTGTCCAGGTTGATCCGAATGCATGGCCAGTTCAGCCGGGCGGCCACCTGTTCAATATGGGTTGATTTCCCGGTGCCATGATACCCTTGGATCATGACCCGCCTGTTGTGGTGAAATCCGGCCAGTATGGCCAACGTTGTGTCGTGGTCGAAGCAGTACCCCGGGTCTAGGTCGGGAACGTGGTCCGAGGAGGTGCTGAAGGCCGGAACCTGCATGTCACTGTCAATACCGAAGACCTCACGGACAGACAGTGTCCGGTCGGGAAGATCGGGCAGGGGGGCCTTGGAAAGATCCATCGGGGAAAGTCTCCGGTCACATGGCGTTATAAGAGGGGAGAAGAAGGCGTGGGAAGTGAGGGCACAGGCAGGAGGATAATCCTATCCCGGAGCCTTGAGTCCAGCGAGAAGGGTATGATAGGCATCACTAATGGTTTTGAATCGCTCTTCGGCGTCCGGGTCATCATGATTCAGGTCCGGGTGGTGTTCCTTGACCAGCGCCCGATAACGAGTCCGCAGTTCATTGATGTCAAGCGGAAGGTGCAGGCTCAGCGTCTCCAAGGCTTTTCTTTCTTCTGGATTATCAGGCTGTGGTTTGTGGCCATTTCTGTGCCATCGGCTTCGTCCCGCCTCGGCTTCGTCCCGTTCAGGGTCAAAGAAACCAAAGTGGTCGCGGAAGCGTGCGGAACCATTGCGATCTGCACCTCCCCCCAGTGTTCCAAGCTTCCAGGTTGGTCTTTGCCACGTGTAATCCTTGCGGATTTCATCCTCCAGCTCTTGGGGGCTCATATTATCATAGTAATTCCATTGCCGATTGTAGCTGCGAACATGGTCCAAGCACAACCAGATATAATCTGTCAGCCCACGGTCACGCGGTGCCCGATATTCCCCCTGCTGCGAGCAACCGGGCATCGCGCAGGCATGCGTCTCCGGGCCGCTTGCAGTGCGTGTGCGGCCAAAAGGGTCAAACGGATCAGGGGCGCCCGGGGCCCCGTTTTCGGGCTTTCTGTTACGCATGCAACCACTATAGACAGCCATTTTCCTTTCAGGCAAGCTGCAGGCCGTGGTCCGTGCCGGAAGGTTGACCTTCGTTTGCCATCCAGCCAGTTTCTCCAGCTTTTCTTTGCCTTTTCTGTTGTGGTGTTTCATGACCTTTCGCGACCGCATACACAGCAAGCTGACTGTGGCCCTGTCTCCGGTTTTTCTGGACATCAGGGATGATTCCGCGCGTCATGCCGGTCATGCAGACCGGATTGCCGCGCTGGCTGAACGGGGTGCCGGCGCAGGGCATGCGCCCTTGGACGATAGGGGCGAGACGCACTTTACGGTAACTGTTGTGTCGGCTGCATTTGAGGGGAAAAGCCGCGTGGAGCGCCAGCGCTTGGTTTATGCCCTGCTTGCTGACGAATTGCGGGAACGTGTTCATGCCCTTTCGATAATGGCCCGCACACCTGCTGAGGCATCCACCCTCTAGATTCCTAGCTGTTTCCCGGTGGCGTGTCTGTTTGCGGCCATTCCCGGGCAGCAACGCTTCCTTCTGCTCTCAGAGCGTAGCAGCTGTCCATCAGTGCCGGGGGAAGAGAGCGTTTCTGGTGTGCAGGTTGCTCGGGATCCACTCGTGCAGACATGATTGTTTGAATAGCGGTTGTTGCCAAGGGACGCAGTAGCTCTGTCAGATGGGTACAGCCGCATGGGCCTTGCAGAAGGCTGCGAACATGTTTCTCAAACCCCTTTCCGATTGTTAGGCCTTCCAGCTTTTTGTACGCCGATGCAATGTTCGGACATTCGTGGAATGGAGCGTGTTGAGTTACGGCCTGTGCCCCGTGAATAAGAAGGCTGCTGTCGATAGTCAGAGCGTATCGTCATGCCGTGAAGTGGTTCTCCGGCTTTGATTGTGCCTCTGTCGCGATTGGAGAAATCATAGGTTTTTGTGTCGTGCAGGCTGGCCTCGACATCCCACAGGCCATCTTGGCGCAGGTATCCCAGACATTCGATACGACGTGTATGGATCAGGGACCGTGGGGTGTCAGCGGGGCATGAGGGCATATCAGATGTCCAGTATCGGTAGGTGGTGGAGTGGAGATCCCAAGGTATATCTCCCTCCACCGCCGGATACAGGGATCAGCCCCCGGTTCCGTAACCATCACCGCCGATATAGCTCTCGCAGCTCTTGATGGTACTTTCAAGTTCACCTTGCACAACAGCGTATAAATCCCGCACGGACACGATACCCACTGCATTTCCACGATCATCAACCACCGGAAGATGGCGGTATTTGTGTTGTCGCATCATATGCAGGGCGTCCTGTGCCTGGTCGCCAGGCCGAAGGGTATCCGGATCTGCCGTCATGACATCACCGACCTTCGTGTGGTCAGGATCCAGCTGTGCAGCTACAACACGTTTTGTGATGTCCTGCTCTGTCATAATACCTTTCAGGCGTGTGCCTTCGGTAATCATGACAGCAGCAACACCTTTCTCCGCCATCAGGCGTGCTGCGTCGCGTACAGAGAGAGAGGAGGATACGGTAGCCAGCGTTTGTTCGTTGATAACATCAGGTACGATTCTGGGCATGGACTTGTCTCTCCATCTTGTTTCCTGTCTCCGCTTCGCCTGATGGCGATGGTGTACGGGGACAGGATCCGTGCCTTGATGTGCAATCATAGAGGGATAAGTGGTCAGGCCACAACACTAACATTTCATCCGAAATGTGTGTTCGCACGGAACAAGCGCCAGCATACGATTTATGTGTCGCAGCAGGCTAGATTGCAGATGGACTACGTTCTTCGATTATTTTTCCGGGACAGAGATTCCAACACCTAGGTAGGTCAAACCCAATCCAGGTTAAAGGCGCTGACAATGTCGTTATTATCTTCATCCTGTTCTTCGGATGTTTCTGCCAGAACAGGTGTGGTCGCAAAAACGTGGGCCCGTGACAGCAAGCTTGCGCTGACCACGATATTGGACACCAAGTATTGTTTCCCGTTATGGGCCGGGCTGACAAGGATTGCCGGGCTGTCTTCCGGCCATTCTGCAATTATTTGAGCCATAGAAACACCTTTCCCTGCCGGCCGAACAAACCGCCGGTATGCATAGAGACAATCGTGATTATCAGGAAAGCAGCCCCCGGGAGTTTTTTGACTCCCGGAGTCTCCTGTTTTTCCCGGGATTATCCGGGAAGGCTACGGGGTATCAACCCTTGGCAGCCTCGGCCTCGCGAGCCTTTACGTTGGCTGCGATGTCTTCGGCAATACGTGCCGCACGACCGCGACGGTCACGCAGATAGTACAGTTTTGCCCGGCGCACCTTGCCGCGGCGAACCAGTTCGATACGATCAACAGCAGGCGCATACAGGGGGAACACACGTTCCACGCCTTCCCCGAAAGAAATCTTCCGAACGGTAAAGTTGGAGTTGATGCCTGCATTCTTGCGTGCGATCACAACGCCCTCGTACGCCTGCAGGCGTTCACGGGTGCCTTCGACCACCTTTACATACACGCGAACGGTGTCGCCCGGGGTAAAGGCCGGAATCTTCTTGCCTTCGGTCAGTTTGGCAATCTGTTCCTGGTCAAGTTGCTCAATAATGTTCATGGAACTAACCCTCTTGCTCTTGCTTCTGTGCACAATACCGTTCCCACAAATCAGGACGGCGGTGCCGGGTAATGTATTCCGACTGAACGAGCCGCCATTGGGCAACCCGCGCATGGTGCCCCGAAAGCAGAACCTCCGGGACAACCCGGCCTTTCCAGTCGGCAGGCCGGGTATAGAGTGGGTACTCCAAGAGCCCCCGCTCGAAACTTTCTTCTTCCAGCGACTCCGCTTTCCCAACGACGCCGGGTAACAAGCGAACAACGGCGTCAACCAAGGCCATGGCCGCAGTTTCGCCCCCGGTCAGGACAAAGTCACCCAAGCTGACTTCCTCCATGTCCCAAGCATCTATCACCCTTTGGTCTACCCCCTCATACCGTCCGCACAGGAGCGTGAGGGAAGGCTCAGCGGCCAGTTCCTTGGCCAGAGCCTGATTCAGGAGCTTTCCCCTGGGTGACAGGTACAGAAGGCGCCCGGGGCGAGGCTTTACGGCCCCAAGGGCAGCATCAATGACATCGGGTTTCATAACCATGCCGGCCCCCCCACCAAAGGGGGTGTCGTCCACCGAGCGGTGTTTATCGCTCGCGAAGGCGCGGATGTCCACTGTTTCCAGAGACCACACTTCATCCGTCATGGCCTTTCCGAGAAGAGAAAGTCCCAGAGGCCCCGGAAACATCTCGGGAAAGAGGGTCAGAATCCGGACAGAAAAAGGAGCCTGATTGCCCTTCGCATGCGCAGCATCAGCACCCGCATCCATCAATGCCAGTCCTCTTCGGGCCACTCATCCGTGCGAATCACGGACTCGTTATCACGAATCGGGGGCTTCTTTTTCACTCGTGGGGGCTGGTCCCGGGAATCGGCGGCCGGAGCTACCGGAGCCTCCAGAAGTCCGGGGACAGGATTAATAACGATGCGCCCTGAGGCAATATCGACGGTTGGCACAGTTTTATGGGTAAACGGGATCATGGCTGCCCCACCCGTGTCGCCTCGAATCTCAAGGATATCTCCGGCACCAAAATCATACAGGGCGCCAACAGTTCCAACCTTGGTGCCATTGGGGAAGAAAACGGGCAGACCAAGCAAGTCAGAGTGGTAGAATTCTTCTTCGTGATCCGGACAGGGCAGGGCATCACGGTCGACGTACAGCCTCTGCCCTTTCAGAGCATCGACAGCTGAACGATCATTGACGCCCTCGATTCGGCATAGAATCGAGCCTTTTGCCCTGCCGGTGATTTCTAGGTCAAAAACCCGGGAACCGCTGAGGTCGGTCAGGGGGCCATAGGCCCCCAGGTCTTCGGGCGTTGCTGTAAAGGATTTGACCTTCACAAGCCCACGTACGCCATGTGCGCCCACGATGACACCAACACATATACGTTGGTTGGATTCATCGTTAGCGGAATGCACAGGTTCCCGGATCATGACCGCAAAATCCTCGGCCGTCTTATTCAGAGGCGGCTTCAGCAGCAGCGGCTTCGGCAGCAGCCTTGGCGCGCTCTTCAGCCATGCGCAGGCGTTCCTGAGCCTTGGCACGGGGCTGGTTCTTCTTGGTCTGAGCCGGGATGGCAGGGGTCTTCACAACGCCGGCCAGGCCAAGGATACGCTCGACACGGTCGGATGGAACAGCGCCCTTTGCAATCCATTGCCGGGTTACTTCATCCTGCACGCGGATGCGATCTGGGTGATCGGCAGGGAGCCTGGGGTCATAGGTGCCGATCTTCTCGATGAAGCGGCCATCACGTGGTGCGCGGGAATCAGCAACAACAATGCGGTAGAACGGCTTTTTCTTGGCACCACCACGGGCCAGGCGAATACGAAGGGACATATGTGTTTCCTCAAGACAGTTGATACGGGGTTGTGCTGGTGTGCATAACCCAAGTAAACCTCAGCGTTTCTTGCCACCTTTACGTGACATGGAACGCAGAAGATCAGGGGGAAGCTTCCCCGGTAGCCCGGGCATTGCGCCCGGAAATCCCGGCGGGAGCCCACCGGAGAATTGAGACAGATCAGGAATCGCATTGGCTTGGCCGGTCGGATCAGCTTCAGCAGGCAGTGAACCTTTGCCGAACAGGCCACCAAGGGCCCCCATCAGGCCTTTCTTGCCCCCCATTTTCCGCATCTGCTTCATCATGTCCGCCATTTGCTGATACTGCTTCAGCAGGCGATTGACATCAGCGACGGTAACCCCGGCTCCGGCCGCAATGCGCCGTTTCCGGCTTGCTTTCAGAAGGTCTGGTTTGCGCCGTTCCGTCGGGGTCATGGAGAGGATAATGGCTTCCTGCCGGGCAACCATGGTGTTGCTGATGTTGGCATTCTCGATTTGCTTTTTCATTTTTGAGATGCCGGGCATCAGGCCAAGAAGGCCCTTGACGTCTCCCATCTTCCGGATCTGGCGGATTTGGCCCAGCATGTCGGCTAGGTCGAACTTGCCCTCCATCATCCGGGCGGCCAGTTTCTCGGCTTCGTCCTGGTCCAGTGATATGGCAGCTTTCTCGACCAAGGCCACAACATCGCCCATTCCCAGAATGCGGGAGGCGATGCGATCCGGGTGGAAATCATCCAAGGCATCGAGTTTTTCACCGACGCCGATCAGTTTGATGGGGCAGCCAGTGACCGCACGCATTGAAAGGGCTGCCCCCCCGCGGGAGTCCCCGTCCATGCGGGTCAGGACAATGCCCGTAACGCCAACCTTTTCATTGAATTCGCGGGCCAGGGTAACGGCGTCCTGGCCAATCATGGCGTCTGTGACCAGAAGTGTCTCTGCCGGTGTTGTTATGTCCCGGACGGCAGCGACTTCAGCCATCAGCTCACTGTCAATGTGCAGCCTGCCGGCAGTATCAAGTATTACAACATCATAACCGCCCTTGCGGGCCTCGCTCATGGCCCGTGTTGCAATCGCTACCGGCATTTCGCCGACGATGACCGGCAGGGTGTCAACGCCGGTCTGTTCGCCCAGAATGCCAAGCTGCTGTTGCGCTGCCGGACGATACACATCCAGCGAGGCAAGCAGGACTTTTTTTCGCTCACGGGTCTTGAGACGCAGGGCAATTTTCGCCGATGTCGTTGTTTTACCTGATCCCTGCAGGCCAACCATTAAAATGGGCACGGGCGGTGTGCGGTGGATGTTCAGGCCATTGTCGCCTTTACCACCCCCAAGCATGTCAACAAGGGCGTCGTTGACAATCTTGACAACCATTTGCCCAGGGGTAACAGAGCGAATTACCTCTTGTCCGATCGCCCGTTCCTGTACGGCAGTAATGAAATCCTTGACGACGGGGAGGGCGACATCCGCCTCCAGAAGCGCGACTCGAACCTCCCGCATTGCATCAAGAACATCCTTCTCGCCAAGCGCACCGCGCCCGCGAAGTTTGTCAAAGATGGTTCCCAAGCGTTGCGACAGGCTGTCAAACATTCTTCTTTCCGTATCCTTTTTCCCGCTCTACCCCGTGTTCCCGGTTATGCTGGAGGATCTTCCTGTTGAACAACAGGAAACGCGCCAGTGCGCGTATCTTCGCGGACTGGCGGACCCCCTCGGGAGGAAAAGGAACCCGAAGCAGAGAGAAACCGGTATTTTCCGGTCCGGGCTTCATACGCTGTACAACCCGGTAAGTCAAGATTTCGCGTTATCCACAGACGTGGGCGCTGTTACCCATGGCCTGAATCCGGTTTGGCGGGCTTGTCCGGGGTCATGCGGACCAGCACGATCTGGTTCCGCTGCCGTTCAACAACTTCGAAGCGGAAGCCATGGAACCGGAATACTTGGCCTTGTTCCGGTATGGACCGGGTTTCATGCAGCAGAAGCCCGGCCAGGGTTGCCGCTTCTTCATCCGGCAGGGACCAGTCAAACTGACGGTTCAGGTCGCGGATAGTAACATCACCGTTGATCAGCCAGGTTCCACCCTCTTCCTGACAGATGCCGTAGGCGGGTTCATCGTGTTCGTCTGCAATGTCGCCGACGATTTCTTCCAGGATATCCTCCAGGGTCACAATGCCTTGCAGGGCGCCGTATTCATCGACAACAAGGGCAAAGTGCTCCCGGCGCTGGCGAAAGGCTTGCAGCTGGTCCAGAAGGTTGGTGGAATCCGGTATAAACCAGGGGCTGGATGCAATATCGTCGAGCCTGAGCTGGCTGGGGGTGTTGAAATTGGCCCGTACGGCCCGCAGCAGGTCCTTTGCGTGCAGGATACCAATAATATTGTCCGGGCGCTCGCGCCAGAGCGGAATCCGTGTATGCGGACTGGTCAATACTTGGTCAACGATGACATCGACCGGTTGGTCTGCATCGATCGTCATAAGATTGCGCCGGTGTACCATAATCTCGCTGACTTCGACGTCAGCCAGGTCCAGAACGCTTTTCAGCATGGCGCGTTCGTGCCGGACATCGTGATCCTGGCTGGCTATGGCCTCGGTGTGCAGGTCAATCGCTCCCCGTAGTTCGGCCAGCAGAAGGTCTGCGGACTGATGACCCGCCGAGCTGGCGCCGAAAAAGCGCAGGGTCAGGCTGACGACGGCCTGTAGCAAGCTGACAATCGGGTGAAGAAGCCAGACAAGGATGCTCATGATACGGGCCACGCGCAGGGCTGTTACCGTGGTGTGCATCAAGGCCAGCGTTTTGGGCAGGATTTCCCCGAAAATAAGCAGCAAGGCTGTCATGACAGCTGTGGCATAGGCAACGCCGGCGTCACCGAACAGGTTGATCATGATGCTGGTTGCCAAGGCAGAAGCAAGAATATTGACCAGGTTGTTGCCCAGTAAAATAGTGCCGATCAGGCGTTCCCGCTTTCCCAGCAAGCGGTTTACAAGACCGGCCCGGGGGTCATTGTCTTCTTTTTCCAAGGCATGCATCAGGGGGCGTGATGCGGCGGTCAGGGCTGTTTCCGAACAGGAAAACAGGGCCGAAAGCAGCAAAAGAAACAGGATAATGGTCAAGGTTGTAATCATGGTCTATGCCCGCGCGGGCCTTTCCAGTCTGTTCTCAGGGGCCGGTAACAGTACTTCGGGCAGAGGTCAGCGCCTGTTTCAGGATACCCGAAACATCGGCAGGCACAACATCCCGGCACAGGAAAGCCTGCCCAATTCCACGTGACAAGACGAACGCCACGGTGCCGTCCTTGGCTTTCTTGTCTGATGCCATGTACTCAACAAGGCGGTCTGCATCCAGCGGGTGTCCCTCATGGTGGGGTGGAGCTACCGGCAAGCCAAGTGCCCGGAAGTGATGGCGGATCCTGTCAGCGTCTGCAGGTTGGCACAGCCCCATGTGTGCCGAGAGGTCAAAGGCCATAACCATGCCAATCGCTACAGCTTCGCCATGCAGCAGGGTGCCGTCATAGCTGTATGCACGCTCCAGGGCATGACCGAATGTATGCCCAAGATTCAGGAGGGCGCGCACACCGCGTTCGCGTTCGTCTGCCCCGACAAGTCTGGCCTTGGCCACGCAGCTGGTATGGATGGCTTGTGCCAGTGCCGCTGTATCCAGTGACAGCACAGCAGGCCCATTGTCTTCCAGCCAGTGCCAGAATGTGGCATCGTCGATCAGCCCGTATTTGGCAACTTCGGCATAGCCGGCCAGACGCTCCCGTGCAGGCAAAGTGGACAAGGTTTCAGTATCCGTAATGACTCTGAGCGGTTGGTGGAAGGCCCCGACCAGGTTCTTTCCGTGCGCGGTGTTGATGCCCGTTTTACCCCCTACGGAACTGTCAACCTGGGCCAGCAGGGTCGTTGGGATCTGAACGAAATCAATGCCTCGAAGCAAGGTTGCGGCAGCAAACCCGGCTATGTCGCCGACAACGCCACCTCCCAAGGCTATGACCAGGGAAGAGCGCTCGCAGTGGTTGGCGAGCATTTGTTCCTGCAAGGTTTGCAGGATCTTGAACGTTTTACTGTGCTCACCGGGGGGCAGAATGGCCCGCCCGGTACGAAAGCCGCTCTCTGTCAGGCTGCGTTGCAGGGTATCCAGGTAAAGGGGAGCAACATTCTGATCTGTTACAATAAAGGCGTGGCGCCCCTTGGTTATTTCAGCAATCAACCGGCCTGCCTGCGCCAGAAGCCCGTGACCAATCAGGATATCGTAGGACCGTGGACCAAGATCAACAGTCAAATGACGGTACATTTCCGGGGCAGGCATCATTCAGAATCCGTGACAGAGCCGTGGGTGAAGTGGGCAAGTGCCCTGCGAATGCGGCGACAGGTCATGCCAGGAGACTCGTCCTTGGCCTCGATGACGATGTCAGCGCTGGCGTATATGGGATAGCGTTCTCGTATCAGGCGTTCCAGTGTTTCCTGCAGATTGCCTTGGTTCAGAAGCGGGCGGTGCATACGCCCTGTGGTGCGTGAAACCAGTAGATCCAGCTCTGCCCGCAGCCATATTGACACCGCACGATGAGTGATGAGGTCGCGTGTTTCCTCGGCCAGGAAGGCCCCGCCGCCTGTTGCCAGAACGCACGGTGCACCATTCAGGAGGCGTGCAATTACTTTGGCCTCTCCGGCCCGGAAATCCTCTTCACCAAACCGTGAGAACAGATCGTTTATGGTGCAGCCGGCCGCTTTTTCCACTTCGGCATCAGAGTCATGAAAGGGTAGGCTCAGCTGCTTGGCCAGTCTTCTCCCAACGACGCTTTTCCCGGCTCCCATCAAGCCAACAAGAACCAAGCTGCGTGATGGGGGGTGACAGTTTGAGGGAGAGGTGGCTTGGTTTGGGTCGTGCGACATTGAGAAAGTTTGTATTCTTCACTGAGAGTTCTGCATTGTTTCCGGGTTTGCGGCGGAGGGCAAGGGGCAACCGCACCGGGCATGCATGCCAGCAGCCAATGGAAGGCAGGCTGTTTCACGCATTGACTCCATTGTAGCCTACAGTTGCTTTCCTTGAGGTGGCATTCAGTGCTGCTGCGTTGCAATGACTTGGGTACAGGAGTGTTCCGGCTTAATTTCATGCTGATGGTTCTCAAGCTATTATGGATGTGAAAACGCCACGGAGATATCCCGTGGTGTTTTCTTTTTAATAAGTCTGTGGCCCACCGGATTCTTTGTCACTATGAGGTCAAGTGACTGTGTTCGACTTTAGGCAATCTGATCCTGGAGCGTCATTGCCAATGACTGTGAGGTAGGTTTGCTTCCTCAGTAAGTCTAGAGCGCTGATTCCAGAACAGCATATCCAGTCCTGCGATCGAAGAATGTGCTGCCAATTTGCAGGAGAAGCTTCTCGCATTCGCCTTTTAATTCCAAGGGAGGCGCTTCAAGAGGGCTTACGTCACGCCGTTGGCGACGTGAACAACTGCCTGCTTCCGGAACGACCCATCGTGGGGTTAGCGCAACCGCCAAAATAGCCCCCCAGCTTTGCAGATGGTTGCTGATGTCCTGCAGGCTTGAAGTAACCCAGATTCTCGGCTCGTCCGAGGGACGTCGCCGCCCCCTGAGTTCCATCCTCTGGGATATGCTGTCAGAGTCCGTATCACTACTGTGTAGCGATGTCCTTGAGCCAAACTCCGTTAGACTTCTCCAGTTATTTGTAATAACAGCAGCCCGATAATCGACGGTCCATGAATGTCCTTCATCGAGGCGCGCGGCATGTATCCTGTTTGAAATATCATGGAAACGCACCCCTTCAAAATAGGCGACAACGATGCGCAGGAGTGACATGGCTACTTCTGCATCGGCCTCCTGATCATGCGGTGTTCCATCATACTCAGACAGAATCACAACAGACTGTCTTAAAGTGCGCATGGACATTCTGATGCTATTGGGCTGGAGGCCATCGTATTGATCATGGCTTTGCCCGTATCGAGAAAGTCCTGCTACCCGTTCGATATCTGGATAATCATAAGAAAATGGCAGATCGACAGTTCTTGTGTTGGGCCAAGTCTCCGTTGATATCACTGAGTCCCTGGAACCCGGACGCGGTTCACGCATTCTGAAAAAAACACGCCTTCCCGGTGCTCCATTAATGAAGCCCAGAACGTAAAGATCCCTGTCACGAACAACCAAGCTTACAGAATTCCCTATCGGGGTTCTGTTATCTCTGTCCAGATTAATGAAATCTACTAAAGACCGACCATTGCTGATGCGCGTAAATCGCAATGCCCCGGGGGAGTAGGGAGGTATCCGTGATCCCGCCAGGTAGGATGATGCGGCACCTTCTGCGGTTTCCCCCGTTAATGCTGAACGCAATCCATTGATTTCGTCGAGATAAGTGTGACGGTCGGTAGATGATGATGCATGGCGTAGATAGACAACGTGTGGCTTCATTTGCGCAGCTGCAGGCAGCGATAAAAAGCCAAAAATGATCGCGGATAGAATTACACAGAATGCGTTTCTATATCTATTTACCATACTGTACACAGTCATATGTAAATCTCAATCAGAAAGAAGAGTTAAGCTTTTTATAGTCTGTTTTTCGCAGTCACTGTCATAATCGGCTTCGCCGCGTACTTTTATTCCTGTAGCCAGGGCCAAGGAGAGCATCTTATGCATGCCTTTTGTGCCGGAATAATCAATGTTTCTTGTTGTTGTGCCGTAGTTAAAGTCCTTTCCATTAGTTGATCCTGCTGTAGAGAAATGAACACTATAGTCGTCGTGAACTTTTACCAAGGTGACCCTTGCATTATCAAAGCACACAGCAGGACCTTTAGCTTCCGCGTCGTTGTTCATCGTGAATGAGATAAAAATAGCGGACATGATGGCTATGTTTTTTTTCATCTTTTTTTCATTCCGTAACGTAAAAAAACAGAAACGAAAAGATACACATGTGTACACCCGTATGTGAATATCATAATGATATGATTATGATGAATTTTTCTCATTTCTAGTGAAGTGCATTGTGCCCTGCGGGGAGCAGGCGGAAAAAGTGAGTAGGCGTGCAGAGCCTGACCGTCTAGACTGTCGTGGTCTTGCGCGTAGGTGGGCTATAGGCGTGCGTTGTATTATGGAAGAGTATGGTGATGCGTTTTCTTTTGGCTGTTTTGTTTTTGTCTTTGGTGGGTGGTGCAGTTTTCCTGGCTACATGGGATATGCCTCCCCCGCGTGTTTCTTTCGAAAAGGTTGTGCGCTCTGAACGCGTGACGGGGTAGGCATGTGGGCAACCTTTTTTGTCTGACCTGTATCTGTGGGGGAAAATAAGGAGTGGGCGCGCAAGGTTTGCACCACGTTGAATCTTTTCTGGAAATGATGGCGGTAGAACGCGGCGCAAGCCTGCGGACGCTGGAGGCTTATCGTCGGGATTTGCTGGATTTGGCTGAACATTGCCCGCATGTGAATGTGGCGGCTTTGTCTGAGGCTGATCTGCGCTGCTATGTCCGTTCCCTGGATGAACGGGCGATGTCTCCGCGCACGGCGTCACGTCGTCTTTCAACGTTGCGTCAGTTTTTTGGTTTTCTTCTGGTGGAAGACATCAGGAGAGATGATCCAACCACAAATCTTGACAATCCCCGCCTAGGGCGCATGTTGCCCCGGTTCTTGTCCGAGGAAGAGGTTTCACGTCTTCTGGATGCCGCCCGGATGTCTTCCGGTTTTGCAGGGATACGGAGCACGGCCCTTCTCGAGATTCTTTACGCTACCGGCATTCGTGTGTCAGAGCTCGTCGGTCTTCCGCTTGCTGCTGTTGCGCGGGATCAGGAAAGCCTGCGGGTGATGGGAAAAGGATCGCGGGAGCGTCTTGTCCCCCTTACACGGTCAGCGCGCAGTGCTATCCGGGATTGGCTGCCTGTGCGTGAGCATGATCTGCAGAAAGTAAAGAAAGACAGCCGTTGGCTTTTTCCCTCTACAGGAAAGAGCGGGCACCTGACCCGCGATGGCTTTTTCCGTATCCTGCGTGAAATCACAAAGACAGCGGGTATAGACCCGGCCCGTGTATCACCTCATGTTCTGCGGCATTCGTTTGCGACCCATCTTCTGGCCCGTGATGCTGATTTGCGGAGCGTGCAGCAGATGCTGGGGCATCGGGACATCGCAACAACCGAGATCTATACCCATGTGATGGAACAGCGCCTGCACGACGTCGTGATCCGTGCCCATCCCCTTGCCCGCAAAGCGGCAGACTCAGCAAATGACAAGACCTGAGCCTGCTTTGCGGACGGGGGTGGCATAGAGGATTTTCAGTGCAGGGGGCGTTCTGTCCTCTGCTGCACGTCTTGTTCCGGATCCTCCGGGTTCGTGTGGTTGCTGTCTGCTATCTCGTTTGCGTTTCCTGTTCGCGCGCGCCTTTCAAGGCGCAGGAAGGATGAGCGCGCAAAAGGAATGCTTCCCAGATAAATCAGTCCCACTATGCCCAATGTTGACCATGGTTCTGTCACCAGGAATGTTGCCAGCAGGCCGATCCCGATCATGAAAGGCAGAACCCAGCGGGTTGGAATGCGGAACCGTTTCATGGAATAGGTCGGGATCCGGCTGACCATCAGAAATGATACGCCAAGCATGTACGGGCCAACCAGCCATGGGCTGGAAAACACACCACCCTCGAATTCAAACGACATGACCATGGGCAGGACGCCAAGGAAGGCCGCTGCCGGAGCCGGGGTACCAACAAAGTAGTTGTGTGCATACGATGGCAGGTCCGGTTCGCCCAGCATGGTGTTGAACCGTGCCAGACGCAAGGCCATGCACAGGGCAAAAAGGACACATATGGCCCATCCGATGCCACCGGCGCTGCTCATGCTCCACATATACAGCAGAACAGCTGGTGCAACGCCGAAGCTGACCACATCTGAAAGGCTGTCCAGTTCGGCCCCGAATTTGGATGTGGACTGCAGCATCCGGGCCACGCGACCGTCTATGCCGTCAAAGACAGCAGCAAAGAATATGGCAATCACAGCATGACCGAATTCACCGCGCAGGCCGTAGCGTATGGAGGTTAGTCCTGCAGACAGGGCCAGCAGAGTAATCAGGTTCGGCAGCATTTTGTTGAACGACAGGCTTTGCAGGCGTGCCGTATGATGCAGCGGCATGATTATACAGCCTTTCCTTCACGGGCTGGTTCGTCTGTTGTCAGATCGGCCAGCACGGTTTCACCAGACACGCAAACCTGGCCAAGGATCACCAAAGGGTTAATGCCGGGAGGCAGGTAAATATCCAGACGTGAGCCAAAGCGGATCAGGCCAAAACGATCACCGGTCTGGCAAGCCTGGCCTTCATGAACATCGCAGCGAATGCGCCGTGCAATCAGCCCGGCAATCTGCACGACACCATATTCCCGGCCATCGGGCAGGGCGATGCGCAGCCCGTTGCGCTCGTTATCTTCACTGGCCTTGTCCAGTGTGGCGTTGACGAATCGTCCCGGCTTGTAAATCACAGAGCGTATTTCACCCGCGCATGGGATCCGGTTTACGTGGCAGTCAAACACGCTCATGAAGACGGATATGCGTGTGACCGCTGTATCACCCAATCCCAGTTCAGGGGGGGGGACCATTTCCCCGATCATTTGTACCACACCGCTGGCCGGGCTGATCATAAGTCCGGGGCGTGTCGGCACATAGCGTACTGGATCGCGGAAGAAGAAAAAACACCATACTGTACCAACCAGGCCGATCAGGCCACCAAGCCACCCTGTCAGCAGGTACAGGACAAGGGCCAGAGCTGCGAAGACGGCAAGAAAACGAGGCCCCTCCTCATGCAGAGGGGGCATCAGGAAGCGGCTCCAGGGGACGTCGACAGATTTCACGATCAACCTTCTTGCAATGGACAACACAGCACCGCAAGCAACCAAGGGTACCTATGCGGCCCGGCCAGAATAGACCTCTCTTGTCATGATAGGAAGTACAGTGTTTCCCGGCAGTGAATCTGGTCGTTTGAGCGTAGCCCTCTTCTGTCGGGGATGCCATCATGGGCTTGTGGGGCCGGAGGTCTCCCTATCCGATCCGGGTCCCTGGTTACAGGAGAGGTGTAGCGTGAGCGTTTCCATCCTGCATCACGAAGAGGCTCTGAGCCTGAAGTCGCTGTCCTTTGACGAAGAGGGTTCGGTTTCGCGCCGCCGGACCATTGGTCCTCTTGACTTCTCTTTTTCCAGTCACGGGCTGACGTGGAGTTGTCGTTTCCTTGAGAAGCAGGGGCGGGCTCGTCTGACAATGGCAACCAGCATCTGCTCGGTTCCGGGGCGCCCGGAGCGGATGGAGGCGATTGCAGCCCTGATCCGGGCTGCAAAAACGGCTGGCCTGCACTTTACCATCCAGGAGGGGCATGTGCTCCTTTTTGATCACCATCCCCTGTCGATACCTGTAACGCCCGTGCGTCTTCTGACTGCCCTGACGAAGAAGGTCTTGGTCTGCAAGCCATGGGCCATTGCGCTACAAGATGCGGCCTCCGGTGCCCTGTTCCGCTGAAGGCGGTCAGGATTCTTTGCTGCGGGATGATGGAACCACAAAGATCTGACCTGGGTAAATCAGGTCAGGATCCCGGATTTGACCACGGTTCGCATCGTAGATAACGGTGTAGGCCAGTCCATCGCCATACGCACGGCGAGCCAGTCGCCACAGACTGTTTCCTTCCTGTACGATAACGCGGCGGCCTTCGGGCATGGAGTCCATCTCTATCCTTTGGAAGGGCAGCTCGATACGGGCTTTGACCGCTCCCTTGTCATCCACAAAGTCGGCTCGCAGAGTGTGATCACCCAAGGCGGCTTTCTGTTCCGGGCGGATACGCCATATTCCTGCTTCCCGTGACTGAGCCTCGCCTGCCGGGTTGTTGTCCAGATACAGGCGGATCAGCCCCGGTCCGGATGAGCGGCCAG
Source organism: Haematospirillum sp. 15-248 (assembly GCF_012102665.1). Classification (NCBI taxonomy): domain Bacteria; kingdom Pseudomonadati; phylum Pseudomonadota; class Alphaproteobacteria; order Rhodospirillales; family Novispirillaceae; genus Haematospirillum; species Haematospirillum sp. 15-248. Next base: position 52,565 of record NZ_JAAVTF010000006.1, read on the forward strand.
ACACTGCAAGGGTGCCGTTCCGGTCGTAATCAATGGTATCAAGAGAGAGAAGGCTCCCCTCTGGAAGGGGCGCGGCACCTTGCAACAAGGTACTTTCACCGGTCTTCTGGTCGGAACGCACAGCCAGTGTCCGCGTGCCTTTGTGTTCCGGCACAACCAGTATCACAACATCGCGTGACGGAATATCCGTCCCATTCTGGTCTGTGGCTCTCAATGTCAGCTCGCGGGAGCCTGGTGGCAGAGGTTGATCCGGAAGGAAGACCCATTCACCGCGTGCGTCTGTGATGACTTTGCCCAGTTCCCGCATGCCGTCCATCACAACAACTGTGCTACCCACCGGTGCCCGTCCGGCAATGACGGTATTGCCTTCGGGGTCAATGCGTACAACGTCAAACGATGCTTCCCGGGTTGCATACATTGTCGGGGCAGGCATGGATGGGGGGATGTCTGTCCCGGGCGTTGGCAGAACAGCTTGCACATCGGTTGATGGTCTCTGGATTGCGGGGGTTGCGACAGACAGGGGGGCAACCGTATTGCCTTCGTACGTTATCCAGGCCAGAAGCGCGGCTGTTCCTGCAAGCCCAACCCCGACGGCGACAAGGAACAACGGCTTGCGGAACAAGGGCACGGCACCACGTGCGGCCTTGGTGGCTGTCTGGTTTTTCTTTGCTGTCATGTCCGCAAGTCCAATGTCTGGCGCAAACTGTCTCGGTGGAGTGGTCTGCTCTTTATGCCTGAAGATGCACCGTACGGCAAATGTTCCCGCTCAATCATGCAAGGCTATGTGGTGAAAAATCCATCTATGGGTTGCGGTTTGCAAGGGCCAGAATGCATCCGGCCATAACAGGGATCGAAGCAAGAAGAGCGGCCCATAAGGGCTTGGCCCACACAGGACCGGGCATGCGGCGTGCCGTTGGGCCGGCAAAAAGACCAAGCCCTGTAATCAGGAGGGGGAGGATGGATCCGGGCCACCGTGCTCCCAGCCCTTGCGCCAGGCCAAGAAGAGCGCCACCTCCACCAAGAATCGCCGATGATGACAGCCCTGTTCCTAGCGGACTGGCCAGAACAAGAACGCCAGCTGTAGCTGCAGCCAAGGCAAAGGCCGGTCCTGTCACCGGCTCTGCCTTGATAACCGAGGCGATCAGCCCGATGCCAATGGCAAGGACCAAGAGAATGGACAGCCCCTGTGTGCTGCGTTCGGGTTTGTGATGAAGATCAAGGCCAAGCAGCGTTGTAACCCAGACCATCGTTAAAAGGATGCAGCCCACCATGAGTTCCATGCGCGTTACCGGTCCGGCTGGAAGACGGGTCGGGAAGCCGAAAGCGGCCCAGATACACACCGCAGCAAATAAAAGAATGAACGGAACGCGCAGCCATCGGCGGGCATCGGTGCTGTCCAGCACGATACCCGCCAAGGCTCCCCCCAAGGCAACATGTGCCGTTTGCTCAAGAAGTCCTTCCGTACTGAAAGAGAACCCTGACATCCAGGCCCAGCTGGCAAGAAAACCGGCGGGAATGCCGCTGGCTGCCAAGGCTTGACCATGGCCGGGACCTCCGGTCATCCGAATGATACACGAGACAGTCACGGCTAGGCCGAAAGCAAAGGATACGGGTGCAATCAGGTCATTCATTTGGTCTTCTGGGATCGGTTGTTCGAAAGGCTGCTCCAGAGTCCGGGGCACGGCTTTGAAGAGGGGGATTGTCTGTGATATCTGCTCTGGTCAAAGGCGCATGCACCCCCGATACACAACAGATCCAAGATATCCGGGAAGGAGATTACCCGGTTTCCAGTTCGCTGTCCCAGTAAAGATAGTCACGCCAGCTTTCGTGCAGCCAGTTGTGTGGAAAAATCCGACCGATATCCCGAAGCTGGTGACTGGACGGGCGGAACGGTTCACGTATCAGGGGCATGTAGGCTTCCGAGGGAGTCCGGTTGGCTTTGCGGAGATTGCAGCACCCGCACGCAGCCACCACATTGATCCAGTTCGTCCGCCCTCCGCGAGAGCGGGGAATAACATGATCGAAAGTCAGATCGTGTGTTGGAAGTCGTCGTCCGCAGTACTGACAGCGGAACTGGTCGCGCAGGAAAACATTGAAGCGGGTGAAGGCGGGGTTTCGGGCGGGGGGGGCGTAGTCTTTAAGGGCTATGACACTGGGGAGTCGGAATTCTACGGATGGCGATCGAACAACCCTGTCATATTCCGATATTACATTGACCCGTCCCAGAAACACGGCCCTGACGGCATCCTGCCAAGACCACAGGGAGAGCGGGAAGTAACTCAAGGGCCTGAAATCAGCATTCAGGACCAAGGCCGGGGATTTTTCGAGCGTTGCCAGCAAGGTCGTTCCCCTCTTGCTTTGGGAACGGGGCTGTGCGATGTCCGTTCCCGATGCTCCCATGGTGCGCGTCTTGTCTGTTCTTGTCAAAGCCCTGGGGTGGGTTGCTGTTGACGGGACATGTCAGCCCGCAATCCCCGGAAAACAAAATGCCTGATGTTACCCGCTTTGCCCCCAGTCCTACGGGCTATCTCCACTTGGGCCATGTTTTTTCCGCGTGTTATGCCTGCCGGCAGGCGGGTCCCGGTGGGCGATTCCTGCTGCGGATTGAGGACATTGATCAAACACGCTGTCAGGACAGGTATGCAAACGCCCTGATTGATGATCTGGCGTGGCTTGGATTGTCTTGGGAGCATCCCGTCCGTTACCAGTCGCAGCATCTTGGTACATACAGTCTTGCCTTGGGACAGCTTGAAAATCAGGGGCTGATTTACCCTTGTTTCTGTACCCGTTCCGATATTATGCGGGAAGTGGGGGATATTCACCGTGCTCCCCATGGTCCTTATGGCCTTTTATACCCGGGGACATGCCGCTCCTTGCCGCGTCATGAGTCTGAGCGGCGTCGGGAATCAGGGGTTCCATATGCCTTGCGGCTGGATATGCAAGCGGCTCTGAGCCGGACTGGCTCTCTCAGCTGGAGAGACGGCAGCCGGGGTCTTGTCGGGGTGCCAACGGACGGACTTGGCGATGTTGTCCTGGCACGCAAGGATACGCCGACCAGCTATCATCTTGCTGTTACCCTGGATGATGCTTTGCAGGGTGTGACATTGGTAACGCGGGGCGAGGACCTGTTTCAGGCCACCCATGTCCACCGTATCCTGCAGGCGCTTCTGGAGCTTCCGGTCCCGCAGTATCACCATCACCCCCTTCTGTTGGATCCGCAGGGGCGGCGCTATGCCAAGCGCGACCGGTCTGTCACGATACGATCCCTCAGGGCAGCCGGGGCCACCCCTCAGGATATTCTGGCCATGATCGACCGGAAGGGGTGATCAGGTTTCCGTTGCGCGTACCGTGTTTTTATCATGCGTTGGTGTCTGATCCATGTGGTGCAGTCCGGCACGAAGGTAATCCCACCCGGTTACAGCTGTCAGAAGGGCGGCAATCCAGAGCAGGACCGTTCCGATATGTTCTGCCGGTAACCAGGATGGCGCAGCTGATCCCACCAGCAGAACCGGCAGGGCAACCATCTGAACGCCGGTCTTCCACTTGGCCAAGTTGGTCACGGGCAATCCCACCTTGGCTTCAGCCAGAAATTCCCGCAAGCCTGACACCAGAATCTCCCGACACAGGATAACCAGCGCCGGGAGAACACCCCATGCATCGATCCGGTGAAAAGCAACCAGCATCATCAGGACAGAAGCAACCAGAAGCTTGTCGGCAATCGGGTCCAGGAAACGTCCCAGACTGGACACCTGTTGCCATCGGCGCGCCAGCCAGCCATCCAGAAAATCGGATATTCCGGCCAAGGAGAACAGCCCGAGGGCAATCCAGCGCATGGTTGGTGAATCAAGGTAAAACGTGGCAACCAGCAACGGGATTGCCACAATGCGGAACAATGTCAGCAGGTTTGGCAGGCTGGACACGATGCAAGAAGCTCCCCGGAGCATGGACAATGAAACAATCCGGCACAGTTTAGCGGCCGGGATGGAAGTAACCATAGATTTTTTTTGCCAGCGCCTGGCTTATTCCCTCTACAGCAGATAAATCACTGATGCCGGCTGCGGCTATGCCACGTGCTGAACCAAACGCGTTTAAAAGGGCTTTTTTACGGCGAGGACCAATGCCTGGCAGATTGTCCAGGGTTGAGGTACCGATCGCCCGTGATCGTTTTGCCCTGTGTGTGCCGTTGGCAAAGCGATGCGCTTCATCCCGCAGTCTTTGCAGGAAGTAATGTACTGGATGGGATGGTGGCAGGGTAAACGGCTCCCGTCCGGGTTGGTGATAGGTTTCACGTCCGGCATTCCGGTCCGGACCTTTGGCAATACAGATCAGGTGGACGTTGTTGATGTTCAGGCTTTCCAGAACGCCCAAGGCGGCATTCATCTGTCCGGCACCGCCATCAACCAGGATAACATCTGGATAGGTACTGCCTTCGTTATCCCCAGCCTTGCCACGGCGAAAGCGTCGGGCAAGAACTTCCCGCATCATGCCAAAGTCATCGCCGGGTGTTATGTTGTCTCCACGAATGGAGAATGTGCGATAAGCCTGTCGCACAAAGCCTTCCGGTCCTGCGACAATCATACCGCCTACAGCGTGGGTACCCTGGATATGGGCATTGTCATATACCTCAATGCGTTCCGGCGGAGCAGGAAGGGCAAAAACTGTGGCCATCTCCTGAAGAAGAGTGCGCTGGGCCGATGTTTCGGCCATGCGCCTTCCCAAAGCTTCCCGGGCGTTGGTCAGAGCGTGTTCAACGGCCTTCATTTTGCTGCCACGGCGCGGAATGCGTACATCAACCCTGTGTTCGCATCGCAAACGCAGGGCATGCTCGAGTGTTGTGTGATCCAGTACATCTTCTGACAGCAGTACCAAGGGGGGAGGTTGGTGGGTTGCGTAGAACTGTCCGACAAAGGCCTCCAGTATGGCGCCGGATTTGTCTTCGAACGCATGATATGGAAAATAGGCTCGGTTGCCCCAGTTCTGCCCACCCCGGAAAAAGAAAACCTGGATACAGGTTTGTCCACCAGCCTGGTACAAGGCGATGACATCGGCATCGGCCAGTCCTTCGACATTAATATCCTGGTGTGCCTGAACCTGCAACAAGGCTTTCAGCCGGTCGCGCAAACGGGCGGCCTGCTCAAACTCCAGTGCTTCGGCATGAGCTTCCATGTGTTGCACAAGCTGCTGGCGAATTTCGGTGCTGCGACCTGACAGGAAAGACCGGGCCTGGTCCAGCAATGTTGCATACTCGCTCTGTTCGACGTGGTTGACGCATGGTGCGCAGCATCGCCGTATCTGGTGTAAAAGGCAGGGGCGGCTGCGGTTGGCAAAAACCGAGTCTGTACAGGTACGGAGCAGAAATGCCTTTTGCAGGATGGACAAGGTCTCGGTGACAGCTCCGGCTGATGCAAAGGGACCAAAATATTCCCCGGGAAGGTCGCGTGCTCCGCGGTGTTTGACCAGCCTGGGAAAGTCATGCCCACTCGTGATGACAACATAGGGGAAGGATTTGTCATCGCGTAGCAGGATATTGAAGCGTGGTTTCAGCTTTTTGATCAGGTTGGATTCCAGAAGCAGGGCTTCGGCTTCGGTATGTGTGGTCACAATGTCCATGGACATTGTTTCCCGTACCATCCGTTGCAGGCGCAAGGACAGGGATTCTGGTCGCGTATAGGCGACAACCCGTTTCTTCAGGCTTTTGGCTTTCCCAACGTACAGGACCACTCCCTGCTCATCCAGCATCCGGTATACGCCCGGAGAGTCCGGAAGGGTCTTCAGGACAGAGCGTATCAACGCCTCGCCGCGCATGGCTTCTGGTGCGGTGTCATGGCTGTCTGATGGAGAGGGTGGGCGCTTGCTCATGGTATGTTCTATCGCACGGGGGTCCCTGATCCGTCAAAGGCCCACGGTGGGCTGACATGGACTCTCTTTTCCGGCTGTCCACGGAATCTGTGGATAAAGTCGTGCATGATATGGGTGCTCTATCCTGAGTCCCCCGTAACGCCTTACTATCAAGCCATTTGCCTAAAAAATAGGCAAATTTTCTGTTTAATGATGGAGGGAAGCTTCAGGCGATACTGGAATACCTTACGATCTGAAACGGCCTTGGTGTTGATAACGTACGGCAAGAGTAGGAGTAAGTGTGTGGATATCCTGTTTGCGTAATTATCCTGTTTTACAAAGAAAGTCAGTATAGCCACCTGTTTGAGACGTCGTGCTATTTTATCCACAACCATGAGGCGCCACCATGATCATGAATGGTCCTTTCCGGGCGGTTGTTCAACAGCAGTCTCAGGGAGGAAGGAGGTGGCTCAGCCGTTCAATTTCCACCCCGACAATGGCATCGGGGATTACATCCAGCTTTTCGATGCGCACCCGGGCCGAGCGGATCCGGCGATCCTGCAGGCAAATGTCGGCAATGCGGGTTGCCATGGTCTCCACTAGGTTGACATGACCGTCATGGGCAACGGACCGGACACAGTGGCAAATGTGTTCGTAACAGACCACTCCGGCCAGGTCATCATGTTGTGTTCCTGGCTGCTCCAGAACCCCAAGGTCAACATTGACACGGACCCGCTGGGGAGCTGTGTGTTCGTGTTTGTAGACGCCGATCAGGCACGATACGATCATGTCGCGTACGAAGACGTGGCGGATCCTGTGCGATGCATTGGCAATGGATGGTATGACAGGCTTTATTGGCGCAAGAACGGGGCCAGAGGGGTGGTCTGTATGGTCTACGGGGCCCGGTCCGGGCTTGGCTAGCCGTGTGGTCATTAAAAACAGTACTCCGGGTACGGAACGGGAATCAAAAGAGCCCCTGTTATCTCTTTATTCTTCGGGGGGGGTGCCGGGGGCGGGAAAACTCCAACCAAGATGCTGCCCGCCATCCAAGGCTATCATTTGGCCTGTCATGGACCGGGCTGCAACAAGAAAGCGCACAGCATCGGCAATTTCTGACGGGTTGGTCCCGTGATGCAGGGGGACGTTGTCGCACTGCGCACGGAACTGTTCTTCCGTTTGCCGGCTGCTGGGAAGTGTCGGGCCGGGCCCTATGGCATTAACCCGTATGCGTGGTGACAGGGCTAGGGCCAAGGTCTGTGTCAAAGCCCAGAGTCCGGCCTTTGAAAGGGTATAGGTCATGAAATGGGGAGTTAGATTCCAGACCCGCTGGTCAATAATGTTAACAATACAGCCCTGTTGATCAGCTGTCAGCATGGATGCCATGCTCTGGGCCAGGACAAATGGTGCTCTGAGATTGGTCTCCATGTGATGATCCCAGCTGTCCCGGGTGGCCGTTACCACATCGTCATAGGTAAACGTTGATGCATTGTTGACCAAGATGCCGATGGAACCCAAGTGGCTGGTAACTTTTTGGCACATGCTTTCTGTTTCATCATCCCGTGCCAGATTGGCCCGGGCAACAATGGCTTTTCCGCCCTTGGCTTCGATTTCGGCAACAACCTGGTGAGCTTCTGTTGTTGATGTGTGGCAGTGCACAGCCACAGCGATGCCATCGGCAGCCAGAGAAAGGGCGATCTCGCGTCCAATCCGGCGCCCGGCACCGGTCACCAGAGCTGTCGGGGGAAGTGTTGGAGGCAAGGTGCAGGCCACAGGGGTCTCTCCGTCGGGTAGAAAATCAGCCCTCTTTCCTGCCCTGACAAAGGCATTCTGTCCAGTCCTGCCGTGTCGGAACCCGACTCCGGTGCATTGTGGCCCGGCTTTGGGTTTCCATCGCTGGCCTTGTGGAAAGACTGTCGCCCACGGGACACAGGGTATTTCTCTGTATACGAGCGGGTTCACGATGTTTTCGGCGTCCGTTGGGCCTGTTCGTTGCCCCGGGACTATCGTCAGGAATTGACTTGAATATTGGATAAAATTAAGACTTACGCACATAAGCACTGTGGAATGCGCCGGGCCTTGCTGCGGCGCCCTCTTGATTCGGGAAGGAAGCAACGAACATGGCCAGATACTGGATAGTCGGAACGGTCTTCTCGATTGTAGCGGCTGCGGCGCTATATGGATCAGCGGCCCTTGCCAAGACGGCAACCGGGCCTTCTGTTATCTTGCTGATCGTATGCCTTCTGGCAGGTTTCGGGATTTTCCGGACCATATCCATTGCCTTCGCCCCTGATGCCGCGCAAGAGGAGTCACCGGAGCCTTGGCGTGGTACATTGGCAACAGTCGGTGTTTTGCTGGTTGGTCTGGTTGCGCTCTTTCTCTACATCGGCACTTATGTTGCCGGTGTATTTGGTGTTAGTGGCTTCCTGACTTTGCCTGCTGTCTTGTTGACGTTCCTGGCCTTGATCCTGGTTGTCATGCTGACAGGAGGCAAGGTTGAGGGTGAGGGCGAACGTCACGACGGAATGCCCTGAAGATACGGTGTGTTGAGAGGATCAGCGTATGGGGTGTGCCCTTTGGTCGGGCATCACCCCTTTGTTTTCATTATGGTACTGTTTCAATGTCCCACGGCATGACAGGCACGGCTGTCAGGGCATTTTTCGGTGATCCTTCAATCAGCTTGTCAGAATAAACAAGGTATAGCAGAACATTCCGGCTCTGGTCATAGAACCTGACGACCTGCATCGTCTTGAAGAGGATGGATCGCCTTTCGCTGAATACGTTGTCGCCGTCTTTTGCTTTCAGATTGGCGGGGACGGTGATGGGTCCAACCTGACGGCAGGCTATGGATGCGTCCGATGTGTCTTCGGCCAAGCCCAGGGCACCGCTGATGCCACCTGTTTTCGAGCGGCTGATGTAGCATGTAACCCCGGGTACATCCGGGTCATCAAAAGCTTCTATGGCAATTTTGTGATTGGGTCCCAGCAGCTTGAAGGCCGTATCGACGGATCCAATGTCTTCTGCCCCTGAGGGGGTACTCTTTAGCAGGGTGATGCAAGCAAGGGCGGCGGCAAGGTATTTCATCCGTTTCTCTCTCCGTATCGGCTGTCTGTTCAGGTGTGTGCGTCTTTTACGGAGCTACGAATACTATGCACTGGCTGGTACCGTCACGGTAGAAATGATACGTTTTGCCGTCCAGTGCCTTACCATCAACATCAATCAGGTTCCAGCCCTTGAGGGCAATGCCTGTCAGGCCACGGCCCTTGTCACCGGAAAATTGGATGTACATCCGGTTCTTGTATTTCTGATTGAACCGCCCCAGTCCACACAGGCGTGAAAGATTATTGTCGCGCCGCCCGACATCCCAGTATGGCGCGTTGGATTTGGCATAAATACGTGCATTTCCATCCCATGCCTGGCTTGTGGAAGGCCAAGGCAAGGCAAGGGCCAGAGCCGCCCCGTACCACAGGATATGCAACAGAAAAGCCTTGGCCATGCCCTGAAACCCGTATACATGAGGCCATGATACGCCCGCCTTGGGGTAGTCTAGGGATGATTGCTTGCCAAATCCTGAACAGCAGGGTGTTTGTTGATATTCCACACGATTGGTGCCGGGAAGCCATAGTGTGCCATAGCTTTCTCGTATCCGGCAGACAGCCGGGATACCAAAGCCCGGTCCGTGCCACCGGGGCTGACCATGCCAGTCAAGCGTGCGGTTTGCCGGGCTATGGCCGCACCGGAATCAAGCCATGTCACGGGGCGGGGTGCGGTATCTTCCAGAATATGCCGAAGAAGGGGGTAGTGGGTGCACCCCAGAACCACCGTATCCAGATCCGGATGCTGGAAGAGTGGTGCCGCTTCTTCGGCAATATCTGTATCCTTGATCACATCACCCCGCAACCAGGCTTCAGCCATAGCGGCCAGACGGGCGGTACCATGCCGAACCAAGATACAATCCGGTGCTACTTTCTGCTTCAGGGCATCGATATAGGAGCTTGTAATGGTCCCCGGTGTTGCCAGAAGACCGATCACGCCGCTTTTGCTGCCCTGGGCTGCTGGTTTCAGAGCGGGTACGGTCCCAACAAATGCCATTCTGGTGAAGGTATCCCGAAGTGTATCCAAGGCCAGTGTTGAGGCCGTATTGCAGGCGATGACAACAATATCAGGGCGCTCTGTCTCTATAAGATGACCCAAAGTCCTGACAAGATGGGAACGCAGAAACAAGGGGTCGCGATCTCCATAAGGGAAGAACGCTGCGTCTGCGGCATAGGTCAGTGCCGCCCCCGGCAGGGACAGACGGATCTCTGGCACAACAGAAAGGCCACCAAGGCCGGAGTCAAAAACAAGAATACGGGTCATTCTGAGAGAAAAAGGGCTCGTGGATGTGAAAACCAGGAGCCCTTGATGACGGTCTGCTATGATCGTGTCAAGCCTTGTACTGCGATATTTTGCTCTTGCTCCGCAATGGCGCGGGCCATTGCGGCCTTGCGTTGCTTTTCGCGTCGTACCATCAGCCAGCCTGCGACCAAGACACAGATTGTAGCCAACGATATCAGGATGGTTGCCAGTGCATTGATCTTCGGAGTTACCCCCAAGCGGACGCTGGAAAAAACAACCATGGGCAGGGTTGATGACGATGGGCCGGCAACAAAGCTGGTAATGACCAAGTCATCGAGAGAGATTGTAAACGCCAGGAGCCATCCCGCCAGAAGGGCTGGGCTGATGATCGGCAGCGTTATGAACAGGAAGGTCTTGAATGGCCTGGCCCCCAGATCCATGGCTGCTTCTTCCACGCTTTCGTCCATCTGGGACAAGCGTGCTCGCACAACAATGGTGACGTAGGACATGCAGAACGTGATGTGGGCAATGGTAATGGTTGTGATACCCCGTCCGTCCGGCCATCCAATCAGGTCTTCCAGGGCGACAAACATCAGAAGAATAGAAAGCCCGGTGATGATTTCGGGCATTACCATGGGAGCGGTGATCATCCCGGAAAACAGGGTTTGTCCCCGGAATCGACGAAACCGTGTCAGCACGATGGCCGCCATTGTACCAAGCACGGTGGCAAAGGTAGCGGTCAGGGACGCAACAAGCAGGCTGACCTTTGCCGCAGCGATAATTTGCTGGTCACGAAACAGCTCACCATACCAATGCGTTGAGAAGCCACTCCATACTGTTACCAACCGGGATTCGTTGAACGAATAGATGACCAGCAACAGGATCGGGATATACAAAAACGCAAACCCGAAGGCCAGTGTTGTAATGAGAAAGGGAGAGCGACGGTTCATCAGGTTATCTCTCCTTCCTTTCCGTTCTGGCGGTTCTGGTAATGCTGGAACAGCATGATGGGTCCGACCAGGAACAGCAGCATCGCCACGGCAACAGCTGATGCAGCGGGCCAGTCACGGTTGTTGAAGAATTCAGCCCACAATACTTTGCCGATCATCAAGGTTTCTGCGCCACCCAGAAGATCCGGGATGACAAATTCCCCGACGGCAGGGATGAAAACCAGCATGCAGCCAGCGATAATACCCGGCATGGACAGGGGCAAGGTGATGCTCAGGAATGCCTTGAACGGGCGACAGCCGAGATCTTCTGCCGCTTCCAGCAGTGAGGTGTCCATCTTTTCCAAGGTTGTGTACAGCGGCAGCACCATAAAAGGGAGGTACGAATATACAAGGCCGATATAGACCGCGATTTCCGTGTTGTAGATGGGCAGGGGCTCATTGATCAGGCCAAGGCCCATCAGGAAGTTGTTCAGAAACCCTTGTGGCTTCAGGATGCCAATCCAAGCATAGACGCGGATCAGGAAGCTGGTCCAGAACGGCAGAACCACCATCAGCAACAGGACGCTGCGGATTCCCTCGGGAGATCGCGCGATGCCGTACGCCATTGGGTAGCCGAGCAGCAGCGTCAGCAATGTCGAGATCAAGGCGATCTTCAGCGAGCTGAGATAGGCACCGATGTATAGGGGATCGGACAGAAGGTACTTGTAAGCTTCCAGCGATACGGTCAGCTTGAGATATTGATCATCAACCCACTCAATCAGTGGCGTATACGGCGGAATACCGACCATGAATTCAGCAAAGCTGATTTTCAGGACGATGACAAAGGGAGCCAGGAAGAAAAGCAGCAGCCAGCCATAGGGCACGGCAATTACCAAACGCCGTCCGCCCAGTCCCAAGCGGTTCGGAGGTATTGTGGCGCTGTCACTGCTGTTGTGCCGCGAATGGTGGGGATGAACAGCCCCTTCATCCTCAAAGATGACAGGGTTGCTCATGACGTTACGACCACAACACTACTGCCCTCAAACACGATCCAGACCCTGTCCTCCCACGTGATTTCCGGCTGGGAGGAGCGGGTCTGGTTTTGCATGTCCACGCGTACGATGCGACCGGTATCCAGCCTGACCAGGTACGTGCTCTCACCGCCCAGATAGACAATGTCCTGAACGGTGCCGGCAGAAATGTTGTGACTGGTATCCGTCGGCATTTCTTTTGACAGGGTGATTTTCTCGGGGCGGATTGCCGCGTATACCGTAGCCCCTTCACGGGCGCTGATGCCGTGTCCGACATAGATTGGTGTATCAAGGTCACTTGATTGTGCCACGATATGATCAGGCTCGTCTTCGATCAAGATGGCTTCAAACAGGTTTACGGATCCAAAAAATTCCGCAACATACCGGGTGTTGGGATACTCATACATTGCGTATGGAGTATCAACCTGGAGAATGTGCCCCTGGTTCATGATGGCAACCCGGGTTGACATGGTCATGGCCTCTTCCTGGTCGTGTGTCACAACCACAAAAGTCACGCCGAGACTCTCCTGGATACCAACCAGTTCCAGCTGCGTGCGTTCGCGCAATTTCTTGTCAAGGGCAGCCAAGGGTTCATCCAGCAGCAGGACTTTCGGTCGCTTGGCCAAGGCACGGGCCAAGGCTACGCGTTGACGCTGGCCACCCGATAATTCATGTGGACGGCGGCGTGCCAGATGCCCCAGTTCCACCATGCCCAGCATTTCTTCGACACGGTTGCGGATTTCAACGCGCGACAGGTTGTCCTGCTTCAGGCCGAAAGCGACGTTCTGTTCCACAGACATATGCGGGAACAGGGCGTAGGACTGGAACATCATGTTGACCGGACGTTCATAGGGCGGAACGTCTGTCATGTCCTGTCCGTCGATCAGGATCCGTCCGGCAGACGGGGTCTCAAATCCTGCCAGCATGCGCAGCAAGGTCGTCTTTCCGCATCCAGAGCCGCCAAGAAGGGAAAAGAGTTCCCCCTGATATATGGTCAGGGATACATCGCTGACAGCGACAAAGTCACCGAAACGCTTGGTGACATTTTCAATACGGATGAGTGCTTTTACAGTCTCTTCCGGGCCTTCTCCCTTTTCGGTCTTGCTAACCTTGTCGCGGAGATTTCTGGCAAGTTGTGACATTCCGTGCGTGATCCCTGATTCAAAAGCACGCGGCCGTTACGCCCTGGTCTTCCGAACCGGCGAGAGCGAGGGTCGCCGAGCAGGCATACCGATGACTGGAGCGAATGGTGCCGACCAATACAGGTGAATAGGCCTGCCGTAAAGGGCGAACCGCCTGCCCGGCCACGATTGGGGGCAGGCGGAGACCAAATATTTCTTATATTCCTGTCTTGATCCGATTCCAGATCCGGGTGAAGACCCGTTCAGCTTTTTGATCCGGAACCTTTTTGACAAACAGATGCTTCATGACGGACTCCGGAGGATAAACCCCTGGGTCGTGGCGAATGGCATCATGAATCAGGTCAAAAGATTTGGTGTTTGCATTGGCATAAAACACGCTGTTCGATATTCCGGCCGTAATCTCCGGCTTCAGGATATGATTGATAAACTTCATGGCATTGTCCGGATGTGGGGCATCCTTCAGAACACCCATGAAGTCAAACCAGATTTCGCTGCCTTCCTTGGGAATGACGTATGTGACCTTTACGCCTTTGCCTGCTTCTTCAGCACGGTTGATGGCCTGGAACATGTCGCCCGAGAAGCCCATTGCCACGCAGATGTCGCCGTTGGCAAGGGCATTGATGGACTCCGAAGAATGAAACTTGGTCACGAAAGGGCGAACTTTCATGAGCAGTGCTTCAGCTTTCTCGATATCCTTTGGGTCTGAAGAATTTGGATCAAGTCCAAGATACTTCAGTGCAGAAGGAAAAACCTCGGACGGGCTGTCCATCATATACAAGCCGCATTTTGACACTTTTTCGGCCCAGACAGGATCAAACATAAGCGCCCATGAATCCACCGGCGCATCCGGGCCGGCGACTTCGGCGACCTTGGCCGGGTTATAGGCCATGCCGTTGGTGCCCCACATGTAGATGATGCCGTGGGTGTTATGTGCATCGAACTCCTGGGCATCCTTCATCAGTTTTTGGTCCAGGTTGCCCAAGTTGGGGATCAGGTCCTGTTTCAGGGGCTGGTACACGCCGGCCTTGATCTGGCGCTGGAAGAATGCGCCGGTAGGGACAGCAAGGTCATAGCCGGACTTGCCGGCCAGAAGCTTGGCTTCAAGCATTTCATTGGAATCGTAGACATCCACGGTCACCTTGATTCCTGTTTCTTTCTCAAAGCTCTGGATCGTATCTTCACCCAGATAATCCGACCAGATAAACAGGTTCAGCTTCTTCTCTTCCTCGGCCTTCACCGGTGTGACAACCGTCATCAGGGCAAGCGCGGGGGCAAGAAGGCCGGAGAGCGCAATCCGGAACCTGGACATCGATAATTCCTCCCAGATCATGGCCGGTTCCCGCACATCAAACGGGACCGGGAAGTGTTTTGCATGCCATGCAACAGGACACAGCCAAGCAGGACCGACATTGTGTGGACGCCGGTGTGCCCGATTTTACAGCATGGCGCGTACGCGGATGAAATGTCGCAACCTTTTGGATGCTGTGCAAGTTGATATTCTTGCTGAATTCATTCAAGTTACATCTTGCTGATGTGGACGGACAGAACCGGGAGACAACATGCAGAATTTCTCTATGTCGTGGTATGCTGCCTCCGCCCACGAGGCTGCCCCGCGTCCTGCATTGTCAGAAAACTGTCATGTTGATGTCTGTATTGTTGGTGCAGGTATTACAGGGTGCTCTGCCGCCTTGCACTTGGCGCAACGCGGCTATCGTGTTCTGGTCCTGGAAGCTGGACGGATCGGATGTGGTGCATCCGGGCGTTCCGGCGGGCAGATGATTGCGGGCTATAATCTTGGGCAGGACAGGATTACCCGGCTGGTTGGCAGGGATGATGCCCGCCATTTGTGGGATTTGTGTGAAGAGTCCCTCTCACTGACCCGTTCGCTTGTTGCAGAGCATGCCATCGATTGTGACTTTGTGAATGGTCACGTGATGGTCGGGGAGAAGAGCCGGCATGCCTCTGCCTTGCATGCGCTTTGCCGGGAGTGGGAAGACGGCGGGCGCAAGGAGCTGGAGCTGTGGGACCACGCGCAAACCCAGACCCGTGTTGCAAGCCCTCGTTATACATGCGCTCTCTATGATCCTAGTGGCGGGCACTTGCATCCATTGAACTATACCCTTGGACTTGCATCTGCAGCCGAGCGTGCCGGGGCTGTTTTTTGTGAGCAAACCCCGATGGTGTCCTGGCAGGATGGCGATCCTGCTGTTGTCCGGACCCCTCATGGGCAGGTTTATGCACGCTTTGTTTTGTTCTGCGGCAATGCCTATCTGTGGGGAAGCGAGCCTACCCTTGCCCGCACGATTATGCCGGTTGGCACCTATATTGCGGCGACGGAGCCTTTGGGGGAGGCGCGTGCCCGTGCGCTTGTTCCCGGTAACGAAGCGGTGGCCGACTGTCGCTTTGTCCTGAACTATTTCCGCTGCTCACGTGATCATCGTTTGCTCTACGGTGGGCGCGTCAGTTACTCGCGCCTGGATCCCCCCAGTGTGTCGGAGGCTATGCGAAAAAGCATGGTGGATTGTTTCCCGCAGCTGGCCGATGTGCGTATTGATTACGCATGGGGTGGATTGGTTGCCATTACCATGAACCGTATGCCTCACTTCGGACGTCTGTCACCAAATGTCTTGTTTGCTCATGGTTTCTCCGGTCATGGCATTGCCTTGACCGGATTGGCCGGCAAGTTGATGGCCGAAGTGATTGATGGCCAAGCCGGCCGGTTTGATGTCTTCACCCGTATACCACACCATGCCTTCCCCGGGGGCCGCTGGATGCGCACGCCGTTGCTGGTTCTGGCAATGATGTGGCGTCGTTTGTGTGATGTCTTGTAGCGGTCTGGAACAGGTTAACAAGGGCCGGAGTTGCAGCGTGGCTGTTTTACAGGTATTCCAAGGTAAGGTGAAGGATGACGGTGAGTTCCTCATGACTGATCTCAAGGCGGGTGTGAACCAGCTTTTTCTCCGCGAGGAGGAGCTGCGGCGCGGTATGGAGCTTCTGTTCTTTGCCTATCGTGATTTTACAGCCGAAGCTGATCTTGTGCTACGCAAGCTTGGCCTTGGTCGTGCGCATCACCGGATGATCTATTTTGTCGGGCGTCATCCCGGGCTTAGCGTATCTGATCTGCTCTCGATCCTGAAAATTACCAAGCAAAGTCTTTCGCGTGTTCTGGGGGAGCTGGTGCGTGATGGCTACATTATCCAGAATCCGGGCACCAAAGACCGGCGACAGCGCCTTCTGGATCTGACCGAGAAGGGCTATGCCTTGGAACGCCAGCTTTTTGAGAGCCAGAAAAGTATTCTGGCGCGTTCTTACCGTGATGCGGGGGGGGAGGCTGTTGACGGCTTCCGGCATGTCCTCTCGGGCATGATCCTGCGTGAAACAGACCGTGCAAAGCTTTCTGTGCCCGGTGGTGCCAAGGTACCTGATCTGGACCGGACCTGATGCCGTGAATGATCCAGTCGACGCGCCGGCTCATATTCTGGTTGTGGATGACGATACGCGTTTGCGTGATCTTCTGCGTCGTTTTCTGGGGCAGGCGGGATATATGGTCTCTGTTGCTCCCGATGCGGCCGAGGCCAGAATGCAAATGTCTGCCGTAGAATTCGATTTGCTGATCGTCGATATCATGATGCCCGGTGAAGATGGTTACAGTCTGACCCGTGCAATTCGTCAACAGTCTGATGTTCCCGTTCTGATGCTGACCGCCAGGGGAGAGCAGGAAGATCGGGTTTCCGGCCTTGAGACCGGGGCTGATGATTATCTTGGCAAGCCTTTTGATCCGCGGGAGCTTTTGCTGCGCATCCAGGCTATTCTGCGCCGGCGGCGGCCAAGGCCCGTTGATGTTCAGTCTACTGTTCGCCATATCCGTATGGGGCAGTGTTCTTTTGATCTTCAGCGTCGGGAACTTGTGTGCAGTGGGGACCGGGTGCATTTGACAACGGCAGAAGCGGATTTGTTGGTGGCCCTGACCCTGCGCAGCGGGGAACCTTTGTCGCGGGAGGATCTGGCCGATGCCCTTGGTATTGAGGGGGGTGTTCGGGCTGTTGATGTGCAGGTCACCCGCCTGCGACGCAAGATAGAGGTTGATCCACGCCAGCCCCTTTATCTGCAGACGGTGCGTGGCATTGGTTATTGTTTGAGGCCGGACTGAGATGCGTCTTGTAACAGGTACGCCGCGTGCTCTGCGCAGCCTTGTTCCAAGAGGGCTTCTGGGTCGTTTTCTGCTGATTCTTGCCGTTCCTCTTGTTGTGTTGCAGGCTGTAACGGCGCAGGTCTTTTTTGACCGTCACTGGGATACGGTCTTGCGGCGGCTGGCATTGGGTATTGCCGGCGACGTTGCCGTTATCGTCGAGCTTCTCGCCCGTTTTCCGGATGAGGGACAGCAGGGCTGGATTCTTGATTTGGCCCGTAGCCGGATGCACTTGGACAGCGTTTTTGCTCCCGGTGAAATTCTTCCGAACCTTCCGCCCCCCAGTGCGGGAGAGCAAGCAGCTGATGTTCTGGCTGCCAGCCTGCGCGAGAGCTTGCAACGCCCAGTCCTGATCGAGGCCAGTTTCTTTTCCGGAGATATCGTTATCGCCGTTCAGCTGTCCGATGGTGTGTTGCACGTAGTGGCACCACGCAAACGGCTTTTCACATCGACAACGTATATCTTTCTGCTCTGGATGGTTGGTACCTCTTTGATTCTTCTGGGTATTGCGATCCTCTTTACTTCCAATCAGGTGCGCTCCATCCGTCGTCTTGCAGCCAGTGCGGAAGGTTTTGGCAAGGGACGTGATCTTCCACCGATCAAACCGGAAGGAGCACGGGAAGTCCGGCAGGCTGGCATCGCCTTCAATCAGATGCGGGC
The DNA here is from genome assembly GCF_012102665.1 of Haematospirillum sp. 15-248. Lineage (NCBI taxonomy): Bacteria > Pseudomonadati > Pseudomonadota > Alphaproteobacteria > Rhodospirillales > Novispirillaceae > Haematospirillum > Haematospirillum sp. 15-248. The sequence continues at coordinate 70,689 of NZ_JAAVTF010000006.1, forward strand.
CAGAATTCGCAGGCAAATCGATCAGCGTACAGAGATGTTGGCAGGCGTTTCCCATGATCTGCGTACGCCATTGACGCGGATGCGGCTTCAATTGGCGATGATGGGGGACAATGCGGAAACGTCTGATCTCAAGGATGATATTGCCGAAATGGAAAGGATGCTGGACGGATATCTGGATTTTGCCCGTGGAGAGGGGACAGAAACAGCCGTCGAGACCGACCTCTCGGACTTGGTTGACAGAATGGCCGGTCGGTTTCGTCGCCATGGGGTGAATATTGAACTTGTTGCTTTGCCCGATACACCCGTTCTTCTGACAGCAAGGGTCCAAGGGCTGGAGCGTGCACTGGGAAACCTGCTGTCTAATGCAGCCCGTTATGGGACACGTGTGCGTTTGGGGCTTGAAGTGGGGGAAGAGTGGATCAACCTGGTCGTTGAAGATGATGGCCCTAGTATACCACTTTCTGTCAGAGAGGATGTGTTCAAGCCTTTCTGGCGGGGGGACCCGTCACGCAACACCCAGACCGGCGGTGTCGGCTTGGGGTTGAGCATTGCGCGTGAGATGGCCCACGCCCACGGGGGTGAGGTTTTGCTGGATGACAGCACCCTCGGTGGACTGCGGGCCGTTATTCATCTTCCACGCTAAATCTATACCTTCTCTGGCAGGATCTCCTCTTCATGTAGCCCTTTCCATCAGGAACCATCTGTCTCAGGCGGGGCATACTCCCCCCATTTTTGAGTTTGCCAGTATTGGACTCTTCCAGCGTTGCAGGGCCTGTCGGATGTTTCGATGTTCTGTTGCAATCAGCTCGCGGATACGGGTTTCCAGCTTCTGTAGCGCGCGTGCTTCAATCTGGCGTATGCGTTCCCGTGACAGGCCATAGTCTTCGCCCAAGCTTTCAAGAGTGGCCGGATCATCCGTCAGTTTGCGACGTGTCAGGATATCCTTCTCGCGTTCGTTCAGTGTACCGAGCGCCGTGTGTACAAGGTGGTGCGAACGGTCACGTTCCTCGGTTGTCTGCAGCACAGACTCCTGATCTGGCCGTTCATCGACCAAAAGCTCGAGACGCTCTGTATCACTTTCGGCTCCTGCCATCGCGTTCAGCGATCCGTCCCGTCGGTTCAGGCGGGCATCCATAGCCAGCACATCATCTGCGCTGACATCCAGGGTGCGGGCAATCTCCTCGGCCTGTTCATCCCGGAGCGGTTTGTCTCCATAAATGCCAAGCTTGGCTTTCATTCGTCTCAGATTGTAGAAAAGCCGCTTTCTGGTCGAGGCCGTTCCGATTTTGACAAGAGACCAAGAGTTCAGGACGTACTCGTTGACGGCAGCCCGTATCCACCACACGGCGTAGGTGGAGAGGCGGAATCCCTTGTCCGGCTGAAACTTTTGTATGGCTCGTATCAGGCCAAGGTTACCTTCGGCAATAAGGTCTGCCATGGGCAATCCATAGCGTTTGTACTGCATGGCTACCTTGACGACCAGTCTCAGGTGGCTTGTAACCAGACGATGCAAGCTTTTCTGGTTGCCTGTCAGGGTAAAGTCACGTGCCAGTCCATGCTCTTCTTCCACAGAAAGAAGAGGGAACTTCCGTATTTCGGCCAAGTAGAGAGCCAGGCTTTCCTCTATCAGCAACGACGAGCGGGGGGGCGAGAGTGCCTGTGTTGTCATGATGATCATCTCCCTGCTGTGTGGCGATGCAATTATCCCTCATGACCGGGGCAGGATCATGGCGCCTGCCCCGGTACAAGACGGCATCAAGCGGCGCTGGGCAATGTTTTTGCTGCTGTCGCGATGGCAATATGCCTTGGTTTCGATGCCTCAGGGACCTCGCGAACCAGTGTGATGGTCAACAGCCCGTTTTCCAGATGGGCACCTGTAACCGTCATATGGTCTGCCAGCTGGAAGTGGCGCACAAAGCCGCGGAACGCTATACCGCGATGCAAATAGCGACGCTCACCTTGGTCCCCGTCATTCGGGGTGGCATCAGTATCACCGGCCAAGGGAGACCGATTGCCACGGACAACCAGCAGGTCATCGTGCACTTCAACGTCCAGGTCGTTCTCAGGGAAGCCGGCAACGGCCAGCGTGATAGCGTACGAATCTTCGCCTGTCTTTTCAATGTTGTATGGTGGCCAGCTTGTGGCCTGTTCTCCCGAATGCCGCAACGTGGCTTCCGCCAGACGCGCAAGACGGTCAAATCCTACGCCAGAGCGGAACAGGGGAGAAAAATCAAACGCATTCATGTCCATCCTCCTTCGAGCGATGTTACGCTGCCCGTCCTGTAGACCAAGCAGCACCGACTCCAGGTCCGATTCTTGCGATACGAACCCGGTAACTCATGAACGTGTGGTGGAGTGCGCAGGCTCCCTGCCCGTAACTGCAGAGCAGCATTGTCAGACCCGCATCGGCGCATCTTTGGCATATGGAAAGCCAAAAAATTGCCGCTTTTCATGTCCTTAATCCGTGATTTCCCATCAATGGACCAAGGCAGGAACTCCGACATGAACAAAGGTGCCATTATGGCCACCACACGTCGTACCACCCGTGCGGGTCAACCTTTTGAAAAGGAAGATTTTCCAGCCCGGGTTTCATCTGGCACCAAGCGCACAGCACCCGCTTTGCGGCGTGTCATGCTACAGTGCAGGCGCAAACCTGCGTTGTTTTGCAGCATTTGCGCGAACGAATTATGGGGGGTACACTGTTATGTGTCAAGGGGAGCGCATCTCTCTACGGGAATAGTATTATAGCCTTTTTACAAAGCATTGAAGTATGTAGAGGAGGTTATTGATGAGCGGTGATGACAAAGGAGTAGAGGTCTGGGATTTGCCGGTAAGGCTTTTTCACTGGTCTCTGGTCACATGTGTTCTGATACTGTTCTTGACGGGCGAGATTGGCGGCCTTGATTTCAGCATGCCATTTACAGGGATGCTGGTTGGAAATATGGATTTGCACATGACCTTGGGAAGTATTGTGCTGGCCTTGCTGATTTTCAGGGTGTTGTGGGGTGTTGTGGGGTCATCAACGGCTCGTTTCATTCACTTTGTGCGTGGCCCATCTGACGTTCTCGATTACCTGCGTGCACTCCTTCGTGGTGAATTGCCGCGGCATGTTGGCCATAATCCCGCCGGTGCCCTTATGGTTTTGGCTCTGTTGGGTGTGCTCTTCCTGCAGGTTGGAACAGGGCTTTTTTCCAATGATGATATATTCTCCGAAGGTCCCTTGGCGCATCTGGTTGGCAAGGACGTCAGCGATTTGATGACGGAGCTTCACGAGGCTTCGTTCGGTCTTTTGCTGTTGTGCGTGTCGCTACACATCAGTGCAGCGCTGTATTACCGGATACGGGGGGAAGATCTGGTAACGCCGATGATAACGGGCCGGAAACATTCTGCTGATATCCCTGCCGATTCCCCGCTGCCAGCTTTTGTCGGGCCGGTTTGGGCAGCAGCTCTTTTTGCTTTTTCGTGTTTCATTGTATGGGGTGTCATTCTGAAGTTGTGATGTGAGCCAAGGCAGGTCTGTGCATGTGTTGTATCACGTGGGAAGGAGCAGTTGCTTCCCACGTGACCGTAAGGCGATCTACTTCTTGTTTCTGAACGTATCGTGACAGTTCTTGCAGCTCTTGCCGACATCCCCGACGGCGGCCTGCACAGCAGACATATCCCCGGATGCGGCGGCTGTTTCCAGTTTGGCTGTGCTGGTCAGCATCATTTGCATGGCTTCATCAAATTTTGCACTGTCAGACCAGATTGTGTCCTTGGCTGTCGTATCTCCGCCGCTGGTTTTTTCCTTGAAGGCGGCGCTGCTCATTTTAGCTGCTGCCGACAGGCCGCTTGCGTGTGTTGCTAAATGCTCTTTATGCGGAACTTGTTCCTTGATGATGGCCACGATTGAGTTCATGTGAGAACCTATGATCTCCATATTGTTCTCACGGTATTTGATGGTTTCTTTTTCGCCGGCCTGTGCGCAGATCGGAAGCGCCAGCAGGCAGGACGTGACCAAGGCCATGGATTTGATCGCATGCATGAGATGATTCCTTCGTATGATGTTGTCCAGGAATGTGAATAACGAAACTTTACTGACAAATATGGCGGAATTTTACTAATATTTATTGTAAAGTATCGAAAAAAAATCGTCCATAAAGATGTTCTGTTATGTTAATTGTTTTGATGGACATGATTTGTTGTCATGTTTCTTGATAGATTGAAAGTATTCTGAACATAATCCGTGCGTCGAACATTTGATTTGATGTCTAACAATCGGGAATCCTGACATGTCTTTATTGCAGTCATCCTTACATGCTCTGTGTGTTTTTTGTGGATCCTCTTTCGGTTCCAGCCCACGCTATGCTGATGCCGCAAGTCGTTTGGGAACTCTTCTTGGGGAGAACGGAATTCGCCTGGTTTATGGCGGTGGTGCCGTTGGCTTGATGGGAACTGTCGCCAAGGCATGTCTGGAGGCCGGTGGGAAGGTGACCGGTATTATTCCGCAGCATCTTGCCAGTGCCGAGGTGGCAATGGAAGGTCTGACCGAATTGATTGTTGTACCGGACATGCACACACGCAAGCGCATGATGTTCGAGCGTTCCGATGCCTTTGCTGTTCTTCCCGGTGGTTTCGGGACCATGGACGAGACATTCGAGATCCTGACGTGGAAGCAGCTCAAGCTCCATGATCGCCCGGTTGTTATTGCGGATATCGGGGGGTACTGGACTCCGTTCCTGCGGTTCAATGAATCCATGGCGGCCGAGGGATTCGTGCGGCCCGAGGGCCTTGAGCTGTATTCGGTTGTCAGCGACGTTGATGATGTTCTGCCGGCGGCACGTAATAATCTTGATCTGGCCAGCCGTGTGCATGAAAGGGTCGGGTTGTTTTGATGTCGCGTGTCTTCTTTGTTTTTCAAGTCAGTAGATAATATGGGTTCGGCTCTTGCGTGACAGGTGCTGTTGCGCTTAAGGTTCGTGCATCCGTCTGATTTCCTCAGGTGGGCCGGACCGGGCCGATCCCTCCATCCCGGGCGTGTGGTCATCCTCAAACCGTAAAAGGGTCCGAACATGAGCAAGATCAAGGTCGCCAAGCCGATCGTCGAACTCGACGGCGACGAGATGACCCGCATCATATGGAAGTTTATCAAGGACAAGCTGATCCTTCCGTATCTGGATATTGACCTGAAGTATTATGACCTCAGCATCCAGAAGCGTGATGAGACTGCTGATCAGATTACGGTTGATTCTGCGAATGCGATCAAGCAGTACGGGGTTGGTGTCAAGTGTGCGACCATCACGCCGGATGAGCAGCGGGTTCAGGAATTCAGCCTGAAGAAGATGTGGAAATCCCCGAACGGGACAATCCGCAATATTCTGGATGGAACCGTATTCCGCGAGCCGATTATCTGCCGTAACGTTCCCCGTTATGTCCCCGGCTGGACCAAGCCAATCGTCATTGGTCGCCATGCTTTTGGTGACCAATATCGCGCCACCGATTTCAGGGTTCCGGGCAAGGGCACCCTGACCATGACGTTTACGCCGGATGGTGGTGGTGAGCCTGTCCAGTATGAGGTTTTCAAGTTCCCCGAGGCCGGGGTAGCCATGGGCATGTATAATCTGGATGAATCTGTGCGTGGCTTCGCCCGGTCCTGTTTTAACTATGGACTGATGCGGAGCTGGCCGGTTTATCTGTCCACCAAGAATACTATTCTCAAGGCGTATGACGGGCGCTTCAAGGATCTCTTCCAGGAGGTTTTCGATCGTGAGTTTGCCTCTGAGTTCAAGGCGCGGGGCATAACGTACGAGCATCGTTTGATCGATGACATGGTTGCCTGCGCCATGAAGTGGTCCGGTGGTTTTGTTTGGGCCTGCAAGAATTACGATGGTGATGTGCAGTCTGATACTGTGGCTCAGGGTTTCGGGTCGCTTGGCTTAATGACGTCCGTTCTTCTTAGCCCCGATGGTAAAACAATCGAAGCCGAGGCCGCCCACGGCACTGTGACGCGTCACTATCGTCTGCATCAGCAGGGGAAAGAAACGTCGACAAATCCCATAGCCTCGATTTTTGCATGGACTCGTGGCCTGAAATTCCGTGGTGAGTTTGACAATACGCCACAGGTGATCAAATTTGCGGAAGCTCTTGAGACCGTGTGTGTGGAGGCGGTTGAGGATGGAAAGATGACCAAGGACTTGGCCATCCTGATCGGTCCGAATCAGCCATGGATGACGACAACCCAATTTCTGGAAGAACTGGACGGTCGTTTGCGTCGCAAGATGGGAAGCTGACCAGGGCGGCCTGATGGTCTGTTCGCTTGGGTTCACTACGGAGCATGTTTCATGTCTATTCCGCAGGTTCTTTACCGTGCCCATGCCAAGGCGACGGGCGGTCGCAATGGTCATGCCTCGATCCCGGAAGCTGGTCTTGAGCTTAAGCTGACCAGTCCCAAGGAGCTGAATGGCCCCGGTGGCGAGGGAGCAAACCCCGAACAGCTGTTTGCCGCCGGGTATAGCGCCTGTTTTCTTGGGGCCATGAAGTTTGTTTCGAACCGCGACGGCATAGCGATGCCAGCAGATGCCAGTATAGAGGGGGCTGTTGGCATCGGTCCGATTCCGGACGGCTTTGGGATAGAAGTCGAGCTGAAAATTTCCTTGCCGGGTATGGGTCGTGCAGCGGCGCAGGGCTTGATCGACAAGGCTCACAAGGTTTGCCCGTATTCCAATGCCACCCGTGGGAATATTGATGTTCGGTTGACCCTTGCCTAGTGCCTCAGGAGTCCTGATGGTGCCGGTGCTTTGGATCAGCGGGAGGCGAGTTGCCCGGTTGTATTCTGCGCGGGTTTCTTTCTGCTTTCCATGGGCAGTGATGTTAGCTGGTTGATCATGGCCCGGACGGATCGTATTTGGATACCGTCGCGGTTCAAGTAGTCTTGGTTGGTGTAGCCCCACCAGTCCCAGCATCCTGCCGGGTTATAGAGAGGGGCTGCGCTGACTTGGGGGTACAGCACAACAATCCGGTTGCTGGCTGCCCACTGATTGTAGCCTGTTTCTGTGAAAAAGCGATTTCCTATAAAAAACTGGTTCTGCTGGCATCCGTGGAAAGCCACGTGCAGCCGGCAGGTTTCCCCTGCTGTGCAGTCATCAGGAATAAAGACATGGCCGGTTTCGTGCATGCCATCCCGCGTTGGTGTATTGGGGACAAACGGGCGTTGCGAGAAAGCAAATAATGTCCCCCGATCTTTGTCGGCAGGCTGTAGCGTCTCGTCCATCAGAAAGGATAGAGCCCGGCCTGCACCATCCATATGACAGTCGTTGATATAAGGCAGGCGTGTCACCGGGCACGGGACAGAGCCTTGCAAGCTTAACATTCCGTGGCCGGCGTTCACATCAAAGAGCGTTTCTATCTGAGAAGCAGGCATCAGTTTTCCGTACCAGTTTCCCAGTGCCTGCATAACAGCTTGGGGAATCAGGGTGTCATTGATTCCTGAGAACAGGAAAACACGATGATTTCTGATGTTTGACAGCGCATCAATTTTGTTCTGCTCTTCAAGTTTTTGTGCCCCGTTCATCAAGGCCAGCGTATCGGGAGGCCCCATAAAGCTGCTGATAGGATTCCACGGCATGCCAACAACATTTTGGCAATGAGCCGCGGCTTCTGTCAGTGTCGCCATCGTGCCGTCGCCACGGGCACACCCGAAAGGCCCTCCACCAAAAACAGCGGCCCCCTTGATCGATGCCGAGTGTGCTACCTGCATCTGCACAGCCATAAATGCGCCGGAACTCAGGCCGGAAACGGTGACGCTGTCGGCCTCAAGTCCCAGTGCAGGAAGATTGATGGAGGGGGGGGCGCTGCCTGCCCAAGATCCGGAATATGCAGCGGTAATGCCAATCCATGCCATAACAGCAGGCCATAGGCTTTGTCCCCGTTTCATGTGCTCACCCCCATCAGGCACAGTGATGCCATTATGATAACAGGGGTTGATGCTTATGGGGAGTCGTCCCCATATAGGTGTGTTTGTTTACACGGGCGCCACGTCCAAGCCGATATCAAGTTGGCGTACGCTGTGCGTAAGGAAGCCAAGAGATATGACATCTACGCCCGTGGCGGCAACGTCTGCAATGGTATTGGGGGTTATACCGCCGCTGGCCTCTACAACAAGGCGGCGGTTTACCATGGCTACTGCCCGGCCCAGGGTATCTGCTGTCATGTTGTCAAGCAAGACGACGTCAACAGACAGTGAAGGTGGAAGAGACAGGATGTGGTCCAGCTGATCCAGGGTATCGACCTCGATTTCTATTTTCACCATATGACCGACATGCTTGCGGACACGCCGGATGGCTTCATCGACAGAGCCGGCCACTGCAATGTGATTGTCCTTGATCATGACGGCGTCATCGAGGCCAAAGCGGTGATTAATTCCACCACCGGTCCGGACGGCACATTTCTCCAGAATACGAAGCCCTGGTGTTGTTTTGCGGGTATCGGCAATCTGTGCCCTGTGCGGTTGGGCTTTCTGGACACAGAGCCGTGTTACCGTGGCAATGGACGAAAGGCGGGCCAGAAGGTTAAGGGCGACCCTCTCGCCAGTCAGGATGGAGCGCGCTGAGCCTGTAACCGCAGCAACAACCGTTCCGGCTTCAACGTCATCCCCGTCTTTTGCCAGGCTTTGGAAGGTCAAGGATGGGTCCACCAGCATCATGGTCCGTTCTGCTGCAGCAAGACCGCACAGGCGCCCTCCTTCACGGAACCGGAATTCAGCCTGCATGGTCAGATGTGGTGGCGCAATGGCATCGGTGGTGATGTCACCGGCCCGTCCCATGTCTTCGCGCAGGGCTTGTTGAAGGATTGGGTCAAGCAGAAGGGGGTGGGGTGTGCTCATGGCAAGAAAGGCTCCGGCACAGCATGAGGCAAGGCAGGAGGCATGGCCCCTGTGCCATGGTGCGTTAGTGTAGCGGGTGTCAGGATTTGCTTGTGACGGTGTGCGAGGGCAGGGTCACAATGGGGGAAATCTGTGCGCATATGTGCGCCCCGGCTTTCCTTGCGTTCCAGTGCCGCAGTACAGACAAGGCGGGCTGTCATCAGAAGGGAATGTGTTTCCAGTGCCGCCCTTGGGTGCATCCCGTTTGGGGCTTTTGCTGTTCGTTCATCCAGGAAGGCAAGCATGCGTCCCATTCCTTCCGCGTTGCGACTGATCCCCAGTGCCTGACCAGCCAGAAGGCGCAAGGTTCCAAGGCCGCCAGGATCGGGCAGGGTGTTGAAAGGTGGCTTGTCCCTCTGCTCCACTTTGTATTTTTTACCAACAGAAGGTGTGGATTGAATATCTGTAGCTGCCCTTTGTCCAAAAACCAGAGCCTCGGGCAGGGAGTTCGAAGCCAGGCGATTGGCACCGTGGATGCCCGTACACGCAACCTCTCCGACAGCCCAAAGCCCTTGGCAGCTGGTTCGTCCGTGACTGTCTGTTACGATACCCCCCATGGCGTAGTGCGCGGCGGGTTCTACGGGAATTGGTGTTCGTCTGGGGTCCAGCCCATGTGACTGACAGATTTCAATCACCTGAGGAAACGTGTTGCCATCTTTCTTGGACAGGGCAGGGCGTAAATCCAGAAAGACAGTTTGTCCGCGCAGGCGTTCGGCTTCTATGGCGTGGGCAACGATGTCGCGCGGGGCTAGTTCATCGACAAAGCGGTGTCCGTGTTCGTTCAGCAAAATGGCGCCAGCCCCGCGCAGTGCCTCTGTCAGCAGGGGAAGGCGGGAGAAGCCGTGTATGGTACGGGACGGAACGGAAAGAGCTGTTGGATGGAACTGCATGAACTCCATGTCTGCGATCATGGCCCCGGCCTGAGCGGCTATTGCCAGACCATCACCCGTATTTTCCACCGGGTTGGTCGTGCCGGGCCATAGCTGCCCCCAGCCGCCCGTTGCCAGAACAACAGCCCGGGCCGGTTGATGGAACCATCCCATCGTGTCGCTGTACAGCCAGATACCATCCACGCGGCTGTCTGTTGATGTTAGCTGTGCAGCTATGGTTGATGTCAGGACCGCTATATGCTCTGCAAACTGCACCTGTTTGACCAGCCAGGATGCGAGACCAAGGCCAGACCGGTCGCCATTGATGTGAAGAATCCGATTGGTGGAATGGGCTGCTTCACGCCCCAGGCACAGCGAACCATCTTTCTTACGGTCGGCGGGCAGCCCCTTCTTCAGCGCCTCCAAGAAGTATGATGCACTTTCCCTTGCCAGCAGATGGGCCATGCTGGAATCTGTCAGGCCCGCCCCTGCGGCAATGGTATCGGCTGCATGCTCCCGTACATGATCGTCCGGAGACAGGACAGCCGCCATTCCCCCCTGTGCCCAAGGCGTTGAGCCTGAGATGATGGCATTGGTTTTCGTGACCAGAACAACCGGAAGGGGCGCCAAGGCCAAGGCTGTTGCCATGCCTGCGGCACCGCTTCCTACCACAACGACGGGCTGATTCATGTTACGAGCGCCCGACAGCCAGCATCCGTTCAACAGATACCCGGGCACGGCGTGCCAGTTCGACCGGGATATCAATGCGTGGCTCCAAGGTTTGCAGGCTGTTTGCAATAGACTCCAGGGTAATGCGCTTCATGTGCGGGCACATGTGGCAGGATCGGATAAAGTCTGTTTCAGGATGGGACTTCATCAGATTATCCCCCATCGAGCATTCTGTGATCAGAAGTACGCGACCGGGTTTTTCTCGTTCCAGGTAATCTGCCATCTGGGCGGTTGAACCGGCAAAGTCTGCGGCCTGGATCACGTCAGATGGGCATTCCGGGTGGGCAATTACAACCAGGTTATTGTTGTAGTCTTCGCGGATGCTGTGTATGTCCTCGGGACGATACTGTTCATGCACCTCGCAGGATCCATCAAAGGGGATAATACGGACATCGGTCTGGGTCTGAACCCATGCGGCCAGATAGCGATCAGGCAGAAACAGAACGCTGTCGCTGCCGGTTTCGCGGGCAATCGCCTCCACAATCCGTACGGCATTTCCTGATGTACAGCAGATGTCTGCTTCGGCTTTGACGGCAGCCGAGGTGTTGACATACACACACACAGGCACCCCGGGCCATTGTTGTCTCAAGGCCCTGATATCATCTGGTGTGATAGATTCAGCCAGTGAACACCCGGCGCGCATATCCGGGATCAGGACTGTGCGTGTCGGGTTCAGAAGCTTCGCTGTTTCTGCCATAAAGTGAACCCCGGCGACGACGATAACCTCGGCATCTACCTCAACGGCCTTCTGTGCCAAGGCCAGGGAGTCCCCTGTGATGTCGGCGACGCCGTGGAAAATTTCCGGGCGCATGTAATTATGGGCCAGAATAACGGCCTGACGCTCTGCTTTCAGGGCCTGAATGTGTTCGATAACCGGTGTTATGAGGGACCATTCCATTGGCGTCAGCATGGACTGCATGCGCATATAGAGAAGGTCAAGATCCGGTTTCCGGGGCATATTCATAGGAAAAACTCCCGATGATTCCTTGCCGCCTGTGGGAAGCGGGCAGAATCGTGCTCATCCTGAGTATAATTAATATGCTCTTCTAGAGTATATTATGGGGCGTTGCAAGGGGAATGTGAGACCGGAAACAAAGGCACAAATGGTTATGCCTGCTCTGTGCGATATATATCAATGCGTTAGGATTGTTCTCCGCGTACAACCGGGACGCCAATACCCAGCGTGCGGCGTTCCAGGATAGCGGCGCGGCGGAATCGAAACAATTCAGCCGGGCGACCACGTCCCTGGGTCTCCATTTTCCCTGTTGGTTCCACCAGATCCATGCTTGCGATGGTCCGTCGGAAATTCTGCTTGTGAACTGTGGTGCCAAACAAGGCTTCAACAACGCGCTGAAGCTGCAGCAGGGTAAAGGTATCCGGAACCAGGTCAAAAACAACCGGGCGCCATGCCAGCTTGCCCCGCAACCGGGTCAGTGCGCTGGCCAGCACGCGCCGGTGATCCATTTCCATGGGTTTGCCCAAGGCGGCTATCACGTTTCTTTTGGTGTCAGGCACAGGTGGGGCTTTTTTACCATTGGCCTGGGCCAAGGCATCGGCGTCACGCCGGGACTCATGGACCAAGCCGGCTTCGTAGAGAAGTTCGTAGCGATCCAGGGCCCTGACAGGATCGAATGTGCCTGGGGCTATCGTTCCAAAGGCAAGATCAATACGATCCAGGCGGTGTTTACGTACGGGAAAGGCTTGTTCCTCTGCCCATGAGCGCAGGCATGGCATAATGACACGATCAATCAGTTCCGGACGTCCTGCTCGCCAGTCCTCCCATGGCAGAAAGCTGTACCAGTCATGCCATGTTGCCTTGTTGTGTTTGTCGGTTCCTGTTTCGCGTGTCAGGGCCAGATATGCGATTGAAACCAGGCGCCCAGCTCCGTGTAATTCCTGTGGATCACGATTCCGACCGCCGAACGTATACAACTGCTCCACATATTGCAGGGCCAAGCCTGTTCGTGTTTCGACCCACTGCCGACACCCGTGATCAAGGCTGCGATGGCTGGCCGGATCAAAGGGGCCGCAGGGCAGTGTTCCTGAAAAGGCAAGGTTTTTATGGCCAGTGACATCAGATTGCGAGTGTTGATCTCTGGCAAGCAGGATCCGTGGAACATCGTCGGTCACTGCGGCGATGACCGCCATCAGGGACAGTGATACCGAAGGTGTATTGGACACAGGAAGCAGGCTCCACTCAGATCATGAAAGATGTGATCGCTCCAGGCACCGGACGCCCGGACCATCCTATGCAAACCATCGGTTCTGGCAAGGGGAATGCTTGATCATACACCACAGGGCTTGTCCACGAGAACTCTTCTGCCATAATCGCAACCGGGCGGATGGGGATTGCCGGGGGGAACGGATCAATGCTTGATATGCCAACGTTATGGGTGTCGATGGTGGCGATATCCACCCTGATGGCTGTAACGACCGGCATGATGGCCTTTGCGCCAGGATGGCGTTCTATTATGGCACCTTTATGCCTTTCCCAGATACTCAAGGCATTGGGCAGTTTTCTGCTTGCCCTGCGTGGATCTGCTGGGGACTGGTTGTCTGTCATTGTCGCCAATATCTTTTTGTTGGTGGTTATCGCGCTGTCTCTTGTCGTGGTCGATCGTCTCAGTGGTGTGCGCCGTTCACCTCGGGTTACATGGGCGTCGGTACTGGGTGTGGTTGTTTTCGCCTGCCTGATTACTTGGTTCACGATTGTAGATCCCAGCTTGCCGGTACGTATGGTTCTTATGGGAATCTTTGCTGCTTTTTTCTGTTGGGTTGCAGCATGGAGGATGTTTTCATCCGTCGAAGGTGAAGCGGGCACGGTTGGTGCCATTATTCTTTTCTTCTTGGGTGTGGCCATGGGCAGCCGCGGGATGTATGGAGTTTCCCTGCCGCCTGGTATTGATTTTCTACAGCTTGGGAACGTCAATTCCGTAACCATTCTTGTCGCGGAAATGCTGCAGTATGCTGCAATTGTTGCCTTCAGCTGGGTTATGACCAGCCGCTGGCAGGCGACTGCCGTGGCGGCGGCCCGTGCGGGGGCAAAGGCAGAGCGTGCGCGCGAAGAGGCGGACGTCCGTTTCCAGGCTGTTTTCCGCCAAGCTGCTGTTGGTATTGCCCTGATGGATCTTGATGGTCGCATTATTGTAGCCAACGATGCGTTTGTCCGCCTGTTTGGGTATGACGCCTCTGATCCTGTTGTGGGTCTTTCATGCCATGATTTTTCTGTCTCCGAAGATATACAGGCCGAGCGGGATGTCATTGCCTCCATGCTCAGGGGCGAATGTACAGTCAGCCATGTTGAGAAACGCGGCCTGCATCGTTCCGGCCAGGTTATCTGGGTTGACCGTATGTTGGCCATGGTATGTCGTGCGGGTGGCGATCCGGTCAGTCTTGTTATGTCTGTTGTTGATGTGACGGAGCGACGTCATGCTCAGGCTGCCTTGGTCGAGGAACGTGCTGCTCTGCGCTGTAGTAACAAGGATCTGGAACAGATTATAGCCCTTGTATCCAGCCATATCAGAGGCCCGGCTCGCTCCATATCCGGCTATCTTGGTCTGTTGGAGCGCCGTATAGAATCGCTTCTGGGTGAGGGAGAGCGTGAGTATCTGCGTTTGGCATCGGAGGGGGCATTATGTATAGACCGGTCCCTTGAGGGCCTTCTGGACTACATATCCCTGACACGTGTTCAGGCGCACACGGATCAGGTCTCTGTCATGGATGTTATCAACGATGTCTTTGATGCTCTCCGGGGGCAGATTGAAGCTGTCGGCGCCTTGGTGCGGGTCATCGGTACGGACGCCGATGTGCGTTGTAACCGTGACATGTTGTGCCGGGTTTTTGGTAATCTTCTTGATAATGCATTGAAGTACAAGAAAGAAGGACACGCACCGGAGATGCGCTTTTCTGTATGCCGCACAGAACAGGGAGTGGAGGTATCGATTGCTGATAACGGCATTGGTATTCCGGATGATGTGCAGGTCAATCTTTTTGATTTTCAGCCGGGTTCCAGTTCCGTGACAGAATGCGGACGACGTGGCATTGGGCTGGCTGTCAGTCGCAAGATTGTCGAGAGTTTCGGCGGTAGCATCCGTGTTTCGTCAGCTATAGGACGAGGCTCGACGTTTGTTGTCTTCTTGCCATTGACGGTATGTGACGACAAGTCAAGGGCAGCGGCTGTTTACGAAGCCGTAGCGACAGCCTGACCGTTTTTTTGTGGTACCGGTCAGGCTGTCTTTTTCAATCAACCCAATCCTTGTTCCATCAGGCGAGCCATGCGTCCTGCAAAGGCGGCGGGGTCAATCGGCAGTTCCCCTTCAACAATCCGCGCCTGATCAAGCAAGAGGAACGCTGCATCTTCCAGTGCCGGGCTGGTTGTTTCTGCATTGGCCCGGGCGGCCAGGCTGCGGATCAGGGCATGTCCGGGATTGATTTCCAAAACCCGTGCAGCGGCTCCATCTGTTTTTTCACCCCTGTGCTGACGCATCAGCCGTTCCAGGTGAATGGACATTTGGCCTTCGTCCGAAACAAGGCAACACACAGATGTTGTCAGACGTGACGATGGACGAACATCCTTGACCTTGTCGCCCAGCGTTCCTTTCAGCAAGGCAACCAGGCGGTCCATCTGGTCGGTTGGCGGCACGTTCTTTTCTTCGTCAGGCTTGCTGTCCTCGCACGCGATCGCGTCCAGGTCGGCTGTGCCGCTGCTGACGGAACGGAACGGTTTGTCACGGAATGACGGCACCATGCCGGTCCAGAATTCATCAATAGGGTCAGAGAGAAGAAGAACTTCGATCCCGCGTGCAAGATAACCTTCCAGCTGAGGGCTTTTGCGCAGAGCTTCTGCGGAATCACCCGTTATGAAGTAGATGGCTTCCTGTCCATCTTTCATGCGTTCCAGGTATTGTGTCAGGCTGACGGGTGTATCACTGGCTGTGGAATGGAAGCATGCCAGTTCCAGAATATCATTACGCCGCTCAAAGTCTTCGTACAGGCCTTCCTTGAGGACAGGGCCAAATGTTTTCCAGAAAGTAAGCCAGCCGTCTGTGTCGTTGGCCTTCTTGCCCAGATCGGCAAGGAGTCGTTTGACCAGGCCGGTGCGTATTTTCGATACCATCGGGTTGTTTTGCAGCATTTCACGGCTGACGTTCAGCGGCAGGTCTGCACTGTCCACGACGCCGCGCACAAAACGCAACCAAGCAGGCAAAAGCTCTTCGCAACTGTCGGAAATCAGGACGCGGTTGGCATAGAGCTTCACATGCTGGCGACGGGATGGTTCGAACAAGTCCAAGGGTTTTTCGGACGGCACAAACAGGAGGGCCGTGTATTCCAAGGTTCCTTCAGCACGGTAATGCGTTGTCATCCATGGTGTGTCAAAGGCATGAGCAACGTGTTGGTAGAAGTCCTTGTACTGATCCTCTGTGATGTCATTGCGGTTCAGTGTCCAGAGAGCCGAGGCGGTGTTCAGTGTTTCATCATCGCTTTTGCCATCATTGCCGCCCACCAGAATGACTGGCAGCCCGATGTGCTCGGAATAGGACTTTACAACCTTGCGCAGGGTCCATCCTTCCAGGAACTCCTTTGCCTCTTCTTTGAGGTGCAGAGTAATGACGGTGCCACGTGTGGCACCGGGGGCTTCTGTCACCGTGAAGCTGCCGCGCCCGTCACTGGACCATTTCCATCCCTGTTCTGAGCCGGCCTTGCACGATACAACTTCAACCCGGTCGGCGACCATGAAGGCCGAGTAGAAGCCAACGCCGAACTGGCCGATCTGGGTAATATCCTTGCGGGCGTCGCCGGACAGTGACTTCAGAAATTCGCTGGTGCCGGAACGGGCGATGGTTCCCAGATTGGTGACAAGTTCATCACGGCTCATGCCGATGCCATTATCAGTAATGACCAAGGTTCCCGCATCACGATCGGTTTGTAACCGTACAGCGAGGGTACTGTTTTCAGCAATCAGCTCAGGCTTGGTCAGGGCCTCATAACGCAGTTTGTCGCAGGCATCCGAGGCATTTGATATCAGCTCTCTCAGGAAGATGTCCCGCTGCGAGTAAAGAGAGTTTACCACTATATCAAGCAGGTTGTTGACCTCGGCCTGGAAGGTCATCTTCTCTTCGGTGATCGTCATGGTTTTCCTCTGGTCATCATAATTGTTTCGGTTGCAGGATGCAGTGCATCCGTGTTTCTTCCACAGCTAGGGGCCCATATGGTGGAGATTGCCATATTTTGCAAGGGGCAAGAAATATCCTCCGGTGAAGCTTGCTGATGCCTGTTGCGGAGCTGTGGAAAAGGGATCAGAATATGAGGATGAGTGAATCAGAGTCGTCTTTATAAACAGATGGTTGTCTGAATTCCCGGGCGCGGTGTTGCGCCCCTGAAGATCTGGCCGGTGGGCGTGATCTACGCAGCTCTTGGATGGTGTGCAGATCAGCTCTGGCGGTCGGTGTGTTCAGCGCCCCGCTGCTACCGCACGAGTAGGGGTGGGGTCCGATCCGAGGGAGAGGCCTTGATGCAGATTCCCGTTCAGGTTTCCTTTCATGGTGTAGATCATTCCGATTCGGTAAAGCAGAAGGTGCATGACAAGGTCGCCAAGCTTGGGCGATTCTGTCCTGATATTATCAGCTGCCGTGTCACGATAGGTAAGCAGCGAAAAAGCCCGCATGTCGAATATCACAAGGGAGAGCCGTTCCAGGTTGGTATAGACGTTGCTGTGCCCGGTGATGTGCTGGTGGTGCAACGTGGTCCCCATGAAAGCGATGGGGGTGAGGATATTGCGATAGCGCTCAGGGATGCATTTGAAGCCATGAGCCGAAAGGTCAGGAGTTATGCTGATCGTCGGCGGGCCTAGAGCCAGCAGGCATAATGAAAGCATATTATTTCTGGATTTCTGCTTTCGTCCTCCGCTACAGCGGGGGACTTTTTTGCGTATTATGTCACATGGATTGTGCCATTAATTATATTCGTGTCATGGTGGTGGCTGTGTGCAAAAGTGCACTGGCTTGCATATTGGGTTTCGGTCTTATGTTTTCTTGGCGTCCTGTTTCTACACTTTCACTGATTATGCTTCTGGTCTCTGGGTGTGCGCGGAATCCGGAGTCTGATCCGGAGTCTGATATTGTTGATACATCGGCGGCTGTTTTGGAAAAACGTTATCGTGATGCGCCTTCTGTCTTGTACGTTCCGGAAGAAGGAGGAGTAAAGATACCAGTTGGCGCCCCGCATGACGCTTCTTCCCCGCCGTTTGTTGATTTCGGGGCGTCTGAATCAAAACCGTCTCCGCGTCTTGCTGAAGGTGACCGTTCCACGATCGCTGATTTTTTATCCCGTCCTCCCACAGTCCCTCCAGATTCTGGTAATGCGCAGGATATTTACAGCAATGCATGGTGTCCGGTTGCGATCGAGGGCGCCCTTGATGCTGTTAGCGGTTATCTGGCTTTGCCATCGTCGCGCTTTGATGAACGTACGTGGGTTGAGCATGCGTTGCGGGCAACGGCTTTCGCTGTACATGCCTGTAAAGGAACGCACGGAGAACCCATCGCAGCGTACTGGCGGGCCACATCATTTTTTCTTCATGGACAATACCCGCGGGCTGCCTTGTATTTCCGGCGCGTGGCACAGTCTCGATCCGTACTGAACGCTCACGGCTATCCTTTGGCCTTGGCTGTGCTTCTTGAGACCTGTCAGGCTGACAGGGAAGGTCTGGATGCATACCGATTGGCCGGCCTGCACGAGACTGCCGGGCTTTGGCATTCAGCGGCAGACTTGTACAGGCAGGCCGCGTCCGGCTCCTGTCGTTTGCTGGCAGAAAGGGCAGAAACGCGCCTGGTTGCCTTGGGGGATCATGCCAAGTCGTTTGCGCAGCACTAGGAAGATCCTGTTTTGTGGTGCGCGTATGTTTGTGTCGATACATATCCGTGGCTGTATCCAGTTCTTATACCCGAAGTTGCCTCTATAGCGGGTTGAAGGATCAGTCATTTATCCCGTCAGACAGCCAATCCAGAACGTTCTTGCGGTGTTATTGGCCGCGTGTTCAACTGCCAGCGGGGAAAAGAACGGGGTGCTACGGCAGGAGAGTGTCGCAATGGCTTCTTTCTGGGGATGTCCAAGGCGTTTTGGTGCGGCAGTGTGCGCTGCTCTTGCGCTTCTTCTGGCCGTTGATGGGCCGTTGCGCCCGGCAGAGGCATCCGGCCCCGTCATGCGCTGGGAGCGCGGGACATGCAGCCGTCCCCTGTATTTTGGTATTACGCCGGACTGGCCACCCTATCAGTATGTCAGCCCCAGTGGATCCCCCTTGGGCGATGATGTTGCGCTTATTCGCGAAACGGCCAAGGTCCTTGGGTGCCCTCTGGTCGTTGAAATTACATCTTGGAGCCGCCTTCTCAGTGGTCTTCTGTCTGGCAAGATTGATGTCATTGGCGGGGCCTCCTGGACCAAGGAGCGGGCCCGGAACCATCATTACAGCAGTCCGTATCGTCAGGAAACGCTGGGTCTGTTTGTTCGCAGTGCGGATGTGGGGAAGCTGACCCTGACCGGTTTGTCCTCGTTCATTGGAACACCGCTACGGCTTGGTGTTGTGGCTGATACCTACATTGGTGGCGAATATGAGAAGCTGGTTGATGACCCTGCTTTCAAGAAGATTGTTGTTGAAGATCCCCGGCAGGACCAGTTTGCCTTGGTAGCAACCAAGCGGATTGATGCATTCCTGACAGACAGTGGATCCGGCCTGTATTCCATCTACAGGAATGGGCTGGATGATACGGTCACATTGTATCCTGGCTATCTGCTTGATAATGGCCCTGTTTATTACATGTTTGGCAAGGCATCGGTGGATGCAAGCGTGATTGCTCCTTTCAACAAGGCGCTTGAGGATGTGCTGGCCCGTCGGAGCGCGGCAGGTACCCAGCAGTAGAATAGTGATGCCTCTTGCGTCTTGGTTCAGGATGTGCGACCGTTCTCCCCGTTCGTTTACGGTTACCGTGGGAGCCGTGTGTGTTTCGTCTTTTCTCCTTGTTGTCAGCAGGGCGCGTGCGGTGTCGGCCGCCGATGCGGTCCATGCGGCGCTTGGTCTTGAGCGCTACGGTCTGGACAGGAACAGGGGCCTGGTAAAAGGCTGCCCCGCGGGATTGGCTGCTGTGCCGGTCCCTTGTTTCCCTGTTTTGATGAGACGACTGTTCAATGACACATCATCCAGATTCTTCCTCCCTGCGTGGGGGAGCCGATTCGCGCGGCCATTTTGGTATCTATGGTGGCCGCTATGTTGCAGAAACCCTGATGCCGCTGATCCTGGAGGTTGAGGAGGCTTATAATACCCTTCGCCGAGATCCCGCGTTCCGGGCCGAGTTGAACCAGCTGTTATCCGCCTATGTTGGACGTCCCAGTCCGTTATATCTGGCCCGTAGTCTGAGTGACGAGCTGGGTGGGGCCAGGATTTACCTGAAGCGGGAAGACCTCAACCATACTGGTGCCCACAAGATCAACAGCTGCCTGGGGCAGATTCTTCTGGCCCGTCGGATGGGGAAGACGCGCATTATTGCTGAAACCGGTGCAGGTCAGCACGGGGTTGCAACAGCAACGGTTTGCGCCCTGTTTGGTTTGTCCTGCGTCATTTATATGGGGGCGACAGATATAGCCCGGCAGCAGCCCAATGTTTTCCGCATGAAACTTCTGGGGGCCGATGTCAGGGCGGTCCAGAGTGGTGCTGCAACCCTCAAGGATGCGATGAATGAAGCGCTGCGGGACTGGGTTGCCCACGTCCGGGATACGTACTACCTGATCGGGACTGTTGCCGGTCCGCATCCCTATCCGACCATGGTACGTGATTTCCAGTGTGTTATTGGCGAAGAGACCCGTGTCCAGATGCAGGATGAGTGTGGGTCGCTTCCAGACAGCCTGGTGGCCTGTGTCGGTGGTGGATCCAACGCCATGGGTTTGTTCCATCCTTTTCTTGATGACCGCGATGTCCGGATTATCGGGGTGGAAGCAGCCGGGCATGGCCTGGAAACGGGCAAGCATGCGGCCAGTCTGGCCGGTGGGCGTCCCGGTGTTTTGCACGGCAACTGTACCTCTATCCTGCAAGACGATGATGGGCAGATTGCAGAGGCTCACTCCATTTCAGCAGGTCTTGATTATCCCGGGATTGGTCCGGAGCATGCGTGGTTACACGATACGGGGCGTGTTGAATATGTATCGGTTACAGACGAGGAAGCATTGGAAGCCTTTCACCGTCTGACACGGCGGGAGGGGATTATACCAGCTCTTGAGTCAGCGCATGCCTTGGCGCATGCCATCCGTGTGGCACCGGATTTACCGCAGGATCATCGGATGGTGGTTTGCCTGTCCGGGCGGGGGGACAAGGATATGAACACTGTGGCTGCGGCCATGGGGATCGCGCTGTGAAGATGGAGAGACCAATGCACACCCATACGCCGACCCTTGTGGTCAACCGCCTTGATGATTGTTTTGCCGGCCTGAAGCAGGCAGGGCGGGCTGCTCTTGTGACCTATATCATGGCCGGTGATCCTGATCCGGCTTTGTCCCTGGAGGTTATGGCCGGTTTACCGGCAGCCGGGGCTGACATCATCGAACTGGGAATGCCTTTCTCGGATCCCATGGCTGATGGTCCCACCATTCAGGCCGCAGCCGGTCGTGCCCTGAAGGCAGGTATGACCCTGCCGGGTACGCTGGAGCTTTTGAGGCAATTCCGCCGTCAGGACCGCAAGACGCCGGTTGTTTTGATGGGGTATTACAATCCTGTTTA
Source organism: Haematospirillum sp. 15-248 (assembly GCF_012102665.1). NCBI lineage: Bacteria > Pseudomonadati > Pseudomonadota > Alphaproteobacteria > Rhodospirillales > Novispirillaceae > Haematospirillum > Haematospirillum sp. 15-248. Next base: position 91,945 of record NZ_JAAVTF010000006.1, read on the forward strand.
TTCTTACGGGCCGGCCCGTTTTGCTGCGGATGCGGCAGAGGCTGGTGCTGATGGTGTGATTCTTGTGGATCTTCCGCCCGAGGAAGCCGAAACCTTTGTTGTGGATTTAGCCCATAACGGTCTGCATATGATCTGCTTGGCGGCTCCCACGACGGACAGTCGCCGTTTGTCGGCCATACTGGACCGTGCGGGTGGTTTCCTTTATTATGTCTCTGTCACGGGAGTAACCGGGACTGTCCTTGCCGATGTCGAAGAAGTTTGGTCTTCTGTTGATCGTCTGCGGCGGACGACAGATTTGCCTGTGGCAACTGGTTTCGGGATTCGTACGCCGGATCAGGCTGCGGCTTTTGCCCGATTTGCTGATGCCGTTGTCGTTGGTTCCGCCCTTGTTGAGGTGATTGCCGACAAGAGCAAAGGATCAGGGCAGGTGCCGGCAGCGCTTGGGTTTGTAGCCTCTTTGGCAGAGGGGGTGCGCTTGGCGGGGAAATAGGGTATACGCTCTGTCCTGCCCCCGAACAGGTGGGTTATTTTATAGTCGAGGCAACACGGGATTTCCCGATAATGAACTGGCTGACCAACTTCGTCCGCCCCAAAATCCAGCAACTGGTTCGTCCCAAGGATGTGCCGGACAATTTATGGGTCAAGTGTCCTTCGTGTGAGCAGATGGTATTCCATCGCGAGCTGGAGAAGAACCTCCACGTTTGTACGCACTGCGGCCATCATATGCGGATTGCCGTCAAGAAGCGGCTGGAATTGCTGTTTGATGATGGAAAGTACAAGCGGGTTGAACTGCCCAAGGTGGCTGAAGATCCCCTGCGCTTCAAGGACCTGAAGAGCTATTCCTCCCGTCTTCGCGATGCCCGGTCCAAGACCGGGGAGCATGATGCGATTATCGTGGCAACCGGTACGATTGGCGGTATTGAAACCGTTGTCGCCGCCTTTGACTTTGCCTTCATGGGCGGATCGATGGGTATGGCTGTGGGTGAGGGTATTGTTACCGCGGCCGAGCTGGCTGTTGTACAGGATGCGCCATTGGTCGTTGTGCCGGCATCCGGCGGGGCCCGTATGCAGGAAGGGGCGCTGTCCCTGATGCAGATGGCTCGTACCACGGTGGCTGTGGACAAGGTCAAGGAGAAGGGGCTGCCCTACATTGTGCTTCTGACGGACCCAACCACGGGCGGGGTAACGGCAAGCTTTGCCATGCTGGGGGATATTCACGTGGCTGAAGCCGGTGCCGTTATCGGGTTTGCTGGCGCCCGTGTGATTGAGAGCACGATTCGCCAGAAGCTGCCCGAAGGGTTCCAGAAAGCGGAGTATCTGCGTGAGCATGGTATGGTTGATATCGTTGCCACCCGTCAGGAACTGCCCGGGGTTCTGGGTAATATCCTGAATCTTCTGCGTCACCGAGGGCCGGCGGGACAGGTGGTGCCGCTGCGTTCACGCTTTCCGGCTGAATGACGGGCAGGGGTAAAGGGGCGGTTGATGTTGGTTTCTCCTCCTGCTGTGGGTCCGGACCGTGTTCTGGAGCGCCTTACGGCGCTCCACCCCAAGGCCATCGACCTTTCCCTTGACCGTATGTGGTCGCTGCTGGACCGTCTCGGAAATCCCCAGAACGCCCTGCCGCCAGTTGTCCATGTTGCCGGGACCAACGGCAAAGGCTCAACAATCGCGACCATGCGGGCTTTGCTGGAAGCGGGTGGTTTGCGTGTGCATGTGTATACGTCTCCTCACTTGGTTCGCTTCAATGAACGCATTGTTCTGTCTGGTTCACGGATTACAGACCAAGCCTTGTCTGCTCTTCTTGAGGAGGTCGAGGCTTGTAATGCCAGGCAGCCCATTACGTTTTTCGAGGTGACAACTGCGGCGGCTTTTCTGGCTTTTTCGCGTGTACCGGCTGATGTCGTCTTGCTGGAAACCGGTCTGGGTGGTCGCCTTGATGCAACCAACGTTGTCAAGAAACCCTCGGTGACGGTTCTGACTTCTATCTCTCTCGATCATCAAGCCTATCTGGGAGATACGGTTGCGGCCATCGCTGCGGAAAAGGCCGGTATTATGCGTGCCGGGGTGCCGTGTATAAGCATGAAGCAGAAAGCAGATGTGCTTCCGGTTCTGGAGTTTTCTGCGTCCGCAATCGGGGCCCCTATCCTGTTGCAGGGCAGGGACTTTTCCGGTGTTATGCATGACCAGTCACTGGTTTATACGGGGTTGAATGGGTCGGTGCATGCCCTTCCTGCCCCCGTTCTGCCCGGGGGGCATCAGGCCCATAATACCACCCTTGCCCTTGCCGTGATTGAGCACCTTGGCATGGTCCCATCTGATGTGTGGGGGCGTGGTCTGTCACGTGTCGTTTGGCCTGCGCGTTTGCAGCACTTGGTTCAGGGACCCCTGTCAGATCTTCTGCCAAAGGGGTGGGATCTTTGGCTTGATGGCGGTCATAATCCGGATGCCGGGTTGAATCTGGCGGATCACGTCTGTGGGCAGTGGCAGGACAGGCCGCTGGATCTGGTTATTGGTATGATCGATACCAAGGATGAAGGTGGTTTTCTGGCACCCTTGGCCCGTGTTGCCTCTCGCATCCGGACTGTTCCGGTGCATGGAAGCTTGGCGGGCCGTTCTCCCGAACATTTGGCACAGGTAGCCCGTAGTCTTGGAGTAGAGGATACGGCTGCCTGCGCCGATGTGTCGGCAGCTCTGGCAAGCCTTGCAGCAACAGCAGGGGATTCCCTGCGGCGTGTCCTGATCTGCGGCTCCCTTTATCTGGCTGGTGATGTTCTGGCCCGCAATGGTGGATGCTGAGCATACCAATCCACGTGGCAAAACGGAGGTGATGCCGGCTATGACCCCGGCACCATATCCCTGTTCCGTGCCCTGAAGCGATAGGGGTGAGCGGGCCAGACACCCAGAATGCGCACTTCGGTGCTGAAGAACTCCAGCTCTTCCATAGCGCGTATCATGGATGGGCTGGCTGGATGTCCCTCGATCTCGGCAAAGAAGCGCGTTGAGATAAATTGCCCGTTGATCTGGTAGCTTTCCAGTCGGCTCATATTGACGTTGTTGGTGGCGAAGCCTCCCAATGCCTTGTAGAGAGCCGAAGGAACATTGCGGACCTGGAAGATCAGGCCGGTGACAACCGGGCCGGATTCAACAGCCGGAACAAGGGGTGTGCGGGCCATGACAACAAAGCGTGTGGTGTTGTGCGTGTCATCTTCCACATTGGCTTTAAGGGACACCAGCCCATGAATCTCGCCGGCCAGCGCGGATGCAATGGCGGCGACCTGTGGATCCCCCAAGCTGGCGATATCACGGGCGCTGCCGGCGGTATCGGCTGCAATTACAGCATTGAGTCCCAGGTCACGGATCAGGGTACGGCACTGGCCTATGGCGTGAACATGGCTGTAAACAGTGCGTATATCTTCCAGCCTGGATCCAGGTACACCCAGAAGGTGGTGGTGCACTGGCAGGTAGTATTCCCCGATGATATGAAGGCCGGAATCCGGTAGCAGGTGGTGAATATCTGCCACCCGTCCTGCCAGTGAATTTTCAATCGGAATCATGGCGTAGCGAGCTTGTTCATTGCGCACAGACGCCAACGCATCTTCAAAGCTGATGCAGGGCAGGACATCAAGGTCAGGAAAAACATCGCTGCATGCGATATGGGAGTAAGCACCAGGCATTCCCTGGAATGCAACGGACATGGGGTGTTGTGTATTTGGCATGGGACTTACGATTTTGCAGAGTTCAGGATGGAACGGGCTTTCTCAAGATCGGCGGGTGTGTCAACGCCCAGGGGAACAGTCTGGACGCGCACGCAGTCAATGCGCATTCCGTACTCCAGGGCACGCAATTGTTCCAGTTTCTCGCGGCGCTCCAACGGTGACGGGGGCAGGCTGACAAAGCGCTCCAGTGCCTCCCGTCGATAGGCGTAGAGGCCAATATGATGCCATAGCGGTCCATCTCCCCACGGTGCCGTGGCCCGCGTAAAAGCCAGTGCGCGCGCGACAGATGGCTGTCCGGAGGCAGGCAGCGCCGTGACGGCCTTGACCACGTCGGGGCTGGTGCGTTCTTCCGGATCGGAGACAGGTGCAACCAGGGTGGCGATGTCAACCTGGTCGTCGTGCAGGGGTTCAAGTGCCGCGCGAATCAGGGATGGGTCCAAGGTTGGCAGATCTCCCTGAACATTGATGATAACAGGGTGCCGTCCTTCAGGGTCAAACTGCTGGACCGCATGCCATACACGATCCGACCCCGAAGGAAGATCCGGAGGTGTCAGCAGGGCCAGTCCACCGGCCTGCTGTATGGCTGCGGCAATCTCGGGTTCAGCGCAGGCGACAACAACTGGCCCGACGTCTGCCTCGATGGCCCGCCGCCAGACATGGACAATCATCGGCTCTCCACACAGGTCAGCCAAGGGCTTTCCGGGCAGGCGGGTTGAAGCCATGCGGGCAGGTATAACAATCAAAGGGGCAGCCGGCAGGGAGGAAACAGAAGCGGCAGAGGTCATGAGAGGCTGATGCTCCGGTACGACAAAAATTCGAGCACGCACTGTACCAGCAAGATAATGCAGGGGGGAAGCTCTTGCCCGGATGGCTGCAATGTCGCACTCTGGTCGGCATGCTTGTGGGTATGGAGTGACATATTTTGGAGACCCGTGAACATTATCAGCAAATCAGCACGTTGATTGCCTCTGTCGCCAAGGCTCTTGGATTGCCGGATGATCAGGTTGCCAAGGAAATCGAAAGCGGTGCTATTGTGTTGGGCATGGGACAGGATGATAACGGAAATCATTTTGTTGAGGCCCGAAGGGGTCCTGTAGTCGGGCGTATTTTCCGGGGTGCTATCCGTTATGCCGACGGTGTGGAGCCCTCTGGCGCATCGCCTGAAAGTGGGGGCAAGGGACCATGATCTGTTTGTCAGGGGGACACCGTGCGCAGTGAAACGCGCCATTTTCTGGCTGGTGATATCATCTTCCGCGAGGGGGATGACAGCGATGCAGCCTGGGTGATTGAGAGTGGCCGTGTTGAGCTGGTCAAGTCCGGTGTTACGGGCGCGCCAATGCGCTTGTCCATTCTGGGGCGCGGTGACCTGTTCGGGGAAAGCGGGATTCTGGATAGCAGTGCCCGAAGCTTTACAGCCCGTGCGGATACCGATGTCATTGCCAAGGCAATTCCACGGTCCGAGTTCCTGAAGGCCATTCAGACTGATCCGGCGTCTGCCCTGAAGATCATGACCCAGCTGGCCAAGCGGCAGCGGGATACAGATGAGCGCCTGGTGCGTGGCGATATTGACCTGACGGATCCGGTGCTGTCAGCCAGTCGTGAGCTTGTTGCCCTGAGTGGGCCGCCGGCCTCGGTTCCTCCGCCGGGTGTTCCGTCATGGGAAGTGGGGCGTCGTTCCAATTCCCTGTTCGGACGTCTGGCTCGGGCTTTTGTGCCGGGTATCAAGGCACGGGCTGCGCGGCGTCGGGTTCGCACCATTATGGTGACTCCTCTGTCCCTTGAGCCCGAGTACGACCAGCGTCCCTATCTTATTGAGGCGCTGGGCGGGCTGGAGCACATGGCGGTCAAGCCATCATCGGGTTCTTTGTTTCCTCCGGCACTGGGTATGCCGGTTTACAGTGCAGCCGCGTCGCAGGCCCGGGCGCGCCGCATGCTGGAGGACGAGCGTGTCGATGTTCTTGTCTGGGGAGGGGAAACCGGCGACGGGCGCCTGATTGAACTCCGGTTTTGTACCACGACGCCGCCGGTTGGTGATCGTCCGGGGGGGCTCCCACCTGATCAGGCACTGATCCTTCCTGCTGATTTCGATGCGCGTTGGGCTCCTTTGCTGAAGGCATGCGTCCTGACGGCCTTTGCCAACGGATTTCAGCCGTTGATGACCGCCGATGACAGCATGGCCTTGGTGACCCTGACCGATCAGGCGGCTGACGTTGTGTTCAATCCGCCGGAACAGCTGGATGCGGTGGCTGTCGGTCAGTTGCTTGCCACCTATGGCTATGTGGCGGCAACGGCGGCCAACTGCATTCGCCGTCCCGACCTTCAGGAACGCGCGGCGGAGGCATGGCGCAGTGCGCTGAACCGCTTGTCCGATGATACCCGTGGCGTGGCCCGTCTGTCCTTGGCCTTGGGGATGGTGGTTCAGGGGCATGCCGAGAAAAGTGATGACGAGCAAACCCTGCGCGAGGCTGTGCAGATCTATCGCAATGGGTTGCGGGGTGTTCAGCGTGATGATGATCCCCAGTTATGGGGGCGGTTGCAGTACCGTATTGGCACCGCCCTGTTCCGTCTGGACTTGATGACGGGTGATGACCATACCCTGCGTGAGGCTCTGCTGAGTTTCCGGGACGCAACGGGTGTGATCAATCGTGCCGACGATCCGTGGCGCTGGTCCGACGCCATGCATGCCATGGCTCAGGCCTTGCAGGTCTGGGGGGATCATAACCGGAATATCGAGGTCTTGGGCAAGGCTGTGGACTTGTGCCGTGTCGCGCTGGAGGTGCGCACTCCGGAAGCGGCTCCACACCTGTTTGCAGCCACACGGAACAACATGGGATCTGCACTGTTCCTGATGGCAAAGTACACAAGCGATCCAGAGTTTTTGCGGTTGGCCGCTGCTGCTTTTCGTGACGCTTTGGCTGTATACCGCGAGAATGGTGGTCGTGGTCGGGCTTTGTACATAACCATCGAAAAGAATTTGCAGCGGGCTGAGGACATGTTGCGACGCCAGGATATTCGTCCGGTTGCAGCGGTGCGCTGGGCGGATGAACCCGCACCATTACGTGTTCCAGCCCCCCTGCGCGAGGAAGATGACCTGATCTTCCGGCTGTGATGGTTCTTTCATGTCATGTGTGGCTGCAAGGACATATCTGCATCTGCGGCATTTTTCTGCTTCAGACCTGTGATGCATGAACAGGGTGAAAGCCATTGGTCTGGCGCAGGGCTTCCCCGGTAATCATGGCTGCTGCTGTGACGACATTCAGTGACCGCATGCCCGGTTTCATTGGCACACATATCTGTAGGTCAGCACGGTCGTGGACTTCTGCTGGTACCCCGCAGCTTTCACGTCCCAGCAGCAGCGTGTCATCAGGATGGAACGTCACGTCTGTGTGCGGTGTCGAGGCCCTTGTTGTCAGCAGGACAAGGCGACTTTTGCGGCATATGTGTTCATCAAGAAAAGCAGACCATGATGTATGCCACAGGGTATGTGTCCGCCGGGAATAGTCGAGACCTGCCCGCCGCATGCGGCTATCATCGTGTACGAATCCGCAAGGCCCGATAATATCCAGTTCCAGGCCAAGGCAAGCGGTCAGGCGAATCATGGCCCCGGCATTCTGGGGAATATCGGGTTGATAAAGCGCGATGCGCATCGTGGTTTCTCCGGGTACAATGTCAAATGGCCATCTGCGAAAGCCGATGACTTTTCAAAGGGTCTGATTTGTTTTATACCGCGCGGATGGGCTGTGTCTCCGTCGGGAAACGGGGGCAGGGCATACCGAATATCAGGCGTACCAAGGGCCGACGGGGCTGGGTGCGTGTTTTTTTCAGCGTTTGCGCGTTTCCCCAGCGTGCTATGGAGAGGGGTTTAGAGGATGGCTGACACGGCGAATCCCGCTAACGGTTCATCTGATGGCGAGACCCGTCGCGATTTCTTGCTGTATGCATCGACAGCTGTCGGGGTGGCCGGTGCCGGCCTTGCCTTGTGGCCGTTTGTTCACAGTATGAATCCGGCGGCTGACACTTTGGCTCTTGCGTCGACCGAGGTGGACCTGACGCCCATCGCGGAAGGGCAGGCTATCACCGTGATGTGGCGCGGCAAGCCAGTTTTCGTACGTCATCGTACATCTGCAGAGATTGAGGCCGCTCGTGCTGTGAATACGGCGGATCTTCGTGATCCCCAGAAAGACGAAGCGCGTGTCAAGAAGGCGCAGTGGCTGGTGATGGTTGGTGTGTGCACCCACCTTGGGTGTATTCCGCTTGGCCAGAAGGCTGTCGATCCCAAGGGTGATTTTGGCGGCTGGTTCTGTCCATGCCACGGGTCGCACTACGATACCTCGGGGCGTATTCGCAAGGGGCCTGCGCCGCTTAACCTGCATATCCCGGAATACGCGTTTCTGGGCGAGAACACCGTGAAGATTGGTTGAGAGGGGCGCACAGGATGAGTTTCGTTCCAAAAAGCAAGGCCATCAAGTGGCTGGACGAGCGTCTGCCCGTCTTCTCCATGCTGCATCATACGGCCTATGAATATCCGACCCCCAAGAATCTGAGCTACTGGTGGAACTTTGGTTCCTTGGCCGGTCTGGTTCTTGTCATCATGATTTTATCCGGCTTGTTCCTGGCCATGAATTATGCGGCCAATACCGGTCTGGCCTTTGTCTCCGTTGAGCGCATCATGCGCGATGTCAACTATGGCTGGTTGATGCGCTATGTGCATGCGAACGGGGCCTCGATGTTCTTTATCGTGGTTTACCTGCACATGGTGCGCGCCTTCTACTATGGCTCTTACAAACCCCCGCGGGAGGTTTTGTGGTGGCTTGGGCTGATCATCATGCTGGTCATGATGGGGACTGCCTTTATGGGGTACGTCCTGCCATGGGGGCAGATGTCCTTCTGGGGTGCTACGGTTATTACCAACCTGTTCTCGGCTATTCCTTTGGTTGGTGAGCATATTGTGACGTGGCTGTGGGGTGGTTTCTCGGTTGATAACCCGACCCTGAACCGTTTCTTTGCCCTTCACTTCCTGCTGCCATTTGTTCTGGTTGGTATCGTCGTCTTGCACGTATGGGCCTTGCATACTGTCAGTTCCAACAACCCGCTTGGAATTGATATGAAGGGTCCGCAGGACAGCCTGCCGTTCCATCCGTACTACACCATCAAGGATTTGTTTGGTGTGGGCGTGTTCATGATGTTTTTCATGGTGTTTGTGTTCTGGGCACCGAATTATCTGGGGCATCCGGACAATTACATCCCGGCCAACCCGATGGTGACTCCGGCGCACATTGTTCCTGAGTGGTATTTCCTGCCGTTCTACGCCATTTTGCGTGCTGTACCGGACAAACTTGGCGGCGTTTTGCTGATGTTTGGTGCGATTGTTATCTTGGCTGCCATGCCGTGGCTGGATACGTCCAAGGTTCGTTCCTGTACTTTCCGTCCGGTTTACAAGTGGTTTGTGATGCTGTTCATCGCGGATTGCATGCTTTTGGGTTACATCGGGGGCAAGCCGGCTGAAGAGCCCTATATCCTGATCGGCCAGATTGCAACCGCTTGGTATTTCATCCATCTTCTGGTCGTTACGCCGCTGGTTGGCTGGCTTGAAAAGCCGCGTCCCCTGCCGGAAAGCATTGCGCTTGCGGTCACGAAGAAAGCTGCGACGGAGAGCGCCTGATGCAAAAGCTTCTTATTGCCGCCGTTGTGGCGCTTGGATGGTCTGTTGTCGCTCCTGTCTCCCCTGCCCACGCTGCCGGGACCGATACCAAGCTGGTGACACAGCCTTGGTCTTGGCAGGGCGTGTTTGGTCATTATGACCGTGCCCAGTTGCGCCGTGGGTTGCAGGTGTATCAAGAGGTCTGCGCGACCTGTCACAGCCTCAAGCTGATCCGCTACCGCAGTTTGGCGGAGATTGGCCTGACCGAGGATGAGATTAAGGACTATGCGGCGGCTTTTGAATATCAGGATGGCTTTGATGACAGCGGCGAACCGAAGATCCGCCCCGGTATTCCGGCAGATCCGATCAAGGCTCCTTATCCCAATGATCAGGCCGCGCGTGCTGCAAACGGGGGTGCTTTGCCGCCTGATCTGTCCCTGATGGCCAAGGCTCGTCCTCATGGCCCTGATTATCTCTTTACCCTTCTGACGTCCTATGAAGAGCCTCCGAAGGGTACAGAGGTTATGGCGGGGATGTACTATAACCCGGCCTTCCCTGGGCACCAGATTGGCATGCCGCAGATGATTTATGACGAGACCGTTACGTATGCAGACGGATCTCCGAATACGGCGGCAGCGATCAGTCGTGATATTGTTGCCTTCCTGAATTGGTCAGCTGAGCCAGAGCTGGAAGCGCGCAAGTCACTGGGCGTTAAAGTAATGATCTTCCTTCTGGTGATGACGGCGCTTTTCTATGCCCTGAAGCGCCAGATTTGGAAGGATGTGGAGCATTGATCTAGCCTTCCATAAGGCTTCCAGGGAGCCGCCGCGTAAAATACGGCGGCTCTTTCTCTGTTGTTCAGGGGGGTGGGGCTATGAAGAGAAATGGTTTCCACCATTGGAAGTGGATCCGGGATATTCTGACGGTTTTGCTGCTGTCCTTGCTGTCCAAGGAATCTCTTGCTGCTTCTGATGTTTTGGTTGTTGCCAGTCTGGAGCATTATCCCCCTTATTCAGATCATGACCTGAAGGAACAGGGTTTCTGCCCCGATGTGACCAAAACGGCACTGGAGAGAGCCGGATACAAGGTTGAAATACGGCTTATGGATTGGCGCAAGGTTCTGGAGAGTGCGTCCAGCGGGGAGGCTGATGTCATTACCTGTTCTTGGTATGTGCCGTCGCGGGAGAGTTTTCTGATTTTTACACGTCTCCTGCATGCAAACCGTTTGGTTTTTGCTGTATCGAAGATGGATTCCTTTGAATATACGCGGCTGGAGGATCTGAAGGGAAAGAAGGTGGGGGTTGTTGCCGGTTATGGTTATCCCCCTGATTTTCTTGATGCGCCCTATATCCAGAGAGTCGTCGGGCCATCTGTAGAGGACAATATTCGTGCTGTTGCCACGGGTGGGCTTGATGCGACGCTGGATGATGAAGGGCTGATGCGCAGCCAGTTGCGCCGCTCTTTGTCCGCGTTGGCCGGAGATATTCGTCTGACCCGGGGCGCTATCCACGAAACGCCCTTGGTTGCTGGCGTTTCGCGCCATCGCGCTGATGCGGCTGAAATTGTTGAACGGTTTAATGCAGCCTTGGTTGTGATGGCGGGTGACGGTACCCTCAAGGACCTGCGACGGCGGCATGACCTTATTGAGTAGCTTCCCCCTTCCAGGGCTTGCATGATCCTCGTAGAGCCTCTATTGCATGCAGAACTACTTTGTATGTACGAGACTGCGATGACTGATACTGTCCCTGAATCTCCCAAGGGGGATCCTATAGTGAATCTTGTGTTGTCCATGGCTGCTGATGCCGGTGTGCGTGGCGTCAGTGCACAAGAAATTGCCAAGGTATATTTCTCCCAGCGTCGCCGCCCAAAGGATCCTGATGATGGTTGGCGCCGTTTTATGAATCCGGTTAAACAGCAGGTGCTCAGCTTGGCGCGCAGTGGGCGCATTGAGATTGTTCGTGGGGGTGAGGTACAAGATCCAAACGATTTCAGGGGTCTTGTCCGCGTGCGTTTGCCTGGGGAATGACAGGTAACCCTGTAATGCTCTGTTGTTAGAAAAAGAAGCCCCGCATAAGCGGGGCCTGAGTGAACAGGGAGGCATTACGTCCGATGATAGACGCTGGATAAAAACCGCCAGGCGGACCCGGCGCTGGTGTAGGAATAACTTGGGGTTACTCCCGCACCAGTCCTGCTGTTCGTGTGGGTGAACAGCAGGACTGGAAGTGTAGGCGGCGGCGGGAAAACACACCAAAGCAAAAGATCTGTTGCTGCCATGCGCTCTGCGCATGCTTCGTGTGTGTCGTGATTGTCAGGGAGCCGGCGTGTTGTCTTTCTGGAGCTTCTGGAGAAGAAAGTCCCTGAAGACCATGACGCGCTTTGAGTGACGAAGCTCTTCCGGATATACAAAGTAACAGTCAAAACTTGGTCCACGCAATTCAGGAAGCACTTGTACCAAGTTAGATGCGACTGAGGCAAAATAATCTGGAAGAGCTGCAATGCCCAAGCCGGAGTGCACGGCGCGATAAATTCCGTAAATGTTGTTGATGCGCAGAACTGCAGAGCGAGGCGTTGTCGTTCCGGCAGACAAAAGCCAGTTCATGTTGTCAACTGGTGCCTTTGAATCATCGCCATACGTGATAAGCCGGTGATTGTCGAGATCCGCCGGCGTTTTGGGTGTGCCATGTTTCTGCAGGTATTCTGGTGCAGCATAGACATTGTAATGCAGGTTGATCAGATGCCTTTGGATCAAATCCGGCTGGCGGGGGGCGTTGAAGCGGATGGCAACATCTGCGGCGCGCATGGCCAGATCCACTTCCTGATCATCAAGCAGAAGCGATATCTCTATGCTGGGGTATTGCTCCATAAAATCGGTAATGCGGGGAGTCAGCCATACGGACCCGAAAGCAACTGTCGTTGTAACCTTCAGCAAGCCTTCAGGGCGTTCCCTGCTCTCGGTTATCCGTGCTTCAACCATTGACAGGCGTGCAAACACCTCGTGCACGGTATGATACAGAAGCTCGCCTTGCTCGGTCAGGATCAGGCCACGGGCGTGGCGATGAAACAGGGAGACCCGCAGGCTTTCTTCCAGGGCACTGATCTGTCGGCTGACGGCAGACTGACTCAGGTGCAGCACATCTCCTGCATGGGTAAAGCTACCAGCCTCTGCGACGGTGTGAAAAACACGCAGTTTATCCCAGTCCATCATGGTGCCCTGTCGCCCGGCCATAATTCTCTCGTTTTCTTCAAATTTTGTTCTATTCCAAGGGTACCGGTACCAAGCCCGGGCTGGCAAGGTGGTGTCGGGAAGAAGTCCTTACCAGCCCGATCTTTCCTAGATATCGTCGTCTGTCCGCAGGAAACGATCAGCTTCAAGCGCGGCCATGCAACCGGTTCCCGCAGCGGTTATAGCCTGGCGGAACACATGATCCTGCACATCGCCAGCAGCAAAAACGCCCGGGATCGAGGTTGCAGTCGAGTCCGGCTGCGTAATCAAATAGCCGTTCTCGTCGGTTTGAAGCTGACCGATAAATAGGTCCGTATTGGGTTTATGGCCGATGGCAATGAACACGCCGTCACAGGCAAGATCAGAAAGGGCCCCCGTTATTGTATCTTCCAGGCGGATGCCGGTTACACCCTCGGGATTACCTCCGCCCAAGATCTCATGGACCTTGCTGTTCCAGCGTACTGTGATTTTGGGGTTTCGCAGCAGGCGGTCCTGCAGTATTTTCTCGGCCCGGAAACTGTCGCGGCGGTGTACAACGGTGACGCTGGCGCAGATATTTGCCAGATACAGGGCTTCTTCTACAGCACTGTTGCCGCCACCAACGACGACGACATTCTTTCCACGGAAGAAGAAGCCATCACACGTCGCGCAGGCAGACACGCCAAGGCCGGCGTATTTCTTTTCGCTTGGTATGTCCAACCATTTGGCAGAGGCCCCGGTTGCGATAATCAGTGTATCGCTTTTCCATACGTCGCCGCCGTCGGTGCGAACCGTAAATGGGCGCCGGGACAGATCAACGGATGTCGCCATATCGTGCACGATGCGGGCACCGCAATGTTCAGCCTGTTGGCGCATCTGTTCCATGAGCCAAGGCCCTTGGACTGGATCGGCAAAGCCCGGATAGTTTTCAACGTCTGTTGTTATGGTCAGCTGTCCGCCAGGTTGGAGTCCTGCCAGGACAACCGGTTCCAGATTGGCGCGGGCCGTGTAGATGGCGGCTGTACAACCAGCGGCTCCGGTGCCAAGGATGAGAACCCGGGTACGATGCTCAGTCATATGTAGAAAAACCTCCGGGCAGTGGTGTGTTTTCAATACGCAAGGGGGTTGCAGCAGGCTTGATCAGGGGCGAGGGAGTATTATTCCCCGATGTGCCAAAACGGGGTCCCGATGGAGCGTCGGGACCCCGTCTTCAGGGTTTGTCTGATGACCGTATTACAGGGCCTCAGCGTTCTCTTTCAGGAAGTTGGCCACGCCCTTGGGGCTTGCTTCCATACCCTTTTTGCCTTTTGTCCAGCCGGCGGGGCATACTTCCCCATGCTCTTCATGGAACTGCAGGGCATCAATCATCCGCAGTGCTTCATCAACGTTACGGCCCAAGGGCAGGTCGTTGATTGTGGCATGCCGGACCATGCCCGCCTTGTCGATCAGGAAAGAGCCGCGCAGGGCAACACCAGCATCTTCGATCAAGACACCAAATGAACGGGCGATGTTCTTCTTGAGGTCGGCAACCAAGGGGAACTGTACATTCCCAAGTCCGCCTTCGTTTTGCGGTGTATTTTTCCAGGCCAGATGAGAAAACTGGCTGTCAACAGAAATGCCTATGACTTTTGTATTGGCTGCTGTGAACTGCTGGAGACGATGGTCGTGCGCAATAATTTCCGAAGGACAAACAAAAGTGAAATCCAGAGGGTAGAAGAATACCCAGCCATAGGATCCGTGCAAGTAGCTTTTCAAGTTGAACTGAGCATTGATGCTGTTGTCGGGCATAACAGCCTGAGCGGTAAAATCCGGGACAGGCTTGCCAACAAGGGTTCCAACGTGTGCAAAATCAGTCATGAAACAATCTCCGGCTGGATAGCGTTCTGGTTAGTGAGGAGTCTAGTTCCTGAAGCTCATAACCATAGGGGAGTGTATGTTTTTTCGCAAGTCTGGAATCGATCTAAAAATGACGCAGGGCATACATCTTATGGGGGATATCAATTCATGGTAACGCTTATGGATGCGATTCTTCTTTTAGTATCTTCGTATTGATCTTGAGAGTTCTGTACCATTTACGGTAATTTCCTTGCGTATTGGGACAGTTGGTTTGTCCCTGACGCTTTGAGAGGAAGCTACAGATGCAGCGTGTCAAGCTGGATCGGACAGACAGGCACATTCTTCATGACCTTCAGGAGAATGGTCGTATGACGAATGTCGAGTTGGCTAACAGGGCCGGGATTTCCGCCCCGCCGTGTTTGCGGCGTGTCCGTGCCTTGGAGGAATCCGGTTGTATACACGGTTATCATGCAGCAGTAGATCCCAAGGTGCTTGGATACAATGTAACAGCTTTTGCGCATGTCGGCCTGGACAGCCAAGCCGAGGCCGACCTGCGTGCTTTCGAGGATCTGGTTGCCGGTTGGGATAATGTGCGGGAATGCCATATGCTTGCCGGCGAGACGGACTTTATCCTCAAAATTGTTGCCCAGGACTGGGACGATTATCAGCGTTTCCTGACGACACAGCTGACCGTTGCGCCCCATGTGACGCATGTCAAAAGCGCTCTCGCGATTCGTACAGGCAAGTACAGGCCCGGTGTGCCGATCGATATTGATAGTGATCGTAAGTCGCGTTCAGATCTCTACTTGGGTGCCAAGCTCGATCAGTCGGTTGGGGGGTAAGCGGAAGTACCGCATGGTGTCTGTGGCGCTTCTTGCCATGGCGATAAACAAGGCAATACGCCACGGTGCCATGCCAGGATTTTTACTTTCAATGACGGTTTCGCGTGACAGGAACCACGAAATCCCCTGTGGTTCGTAGAAGAACCCTAATTTTTCTGATGAAATGTGCGCCAATGTTCTTGGTATGTTTGGTGTTTCCATAAATCCATAGTGCAGGATAATGCGTTGTAGTCCCGGAGCAATCTCCTTGGATTCAAGCCTGTTGTCATCAGAAACAAGGGGAGTTTCTGCTGTAACGGCGCTGAGCAGGATAACGCGCTCGTGTACAACTTTGTTGTGGCGCAAGTTGTGTAGCAGGGCGAGAGGTAGTCCGGAGCGGATGCTGGTGAGGAAGACGGCTGTTCCCGGTACTTTCGCGACATTATTTCCTGTCAGTTCATTGAATTCGGACTCTGGCCGGGAAACATTCTGTAGCTGTTGTAGAAGAAGTGCCCGTCCTGCTTTCCAAGTCATCAAAATGACAACAATAATTGCCGCCACGGTTACAGGCACCCAGCCGCCATCAGGGATCTTGATGGCGCAGCTCAGGAAAAACATCAGATCTGTACCCAAGAAAATGCCGCAAATCACGAAAATCTTGTTTCGGCTCCAACCCCACAAGATTTTCATGGCCAAAGCCATCATCAGGGCAGTGATAACCATATTTCCGGTTACAGCTACCCCATAGGCTGCCGCAAGATTGCTTGATGTTTTGAAACTGAGAACAAGAGCAATGCATGAAACCATAAGGCATGCATTCACTGTTGGCATGTAGATCTGACCCATTTCCTGGCCAGACGTATGAATGATGGTCATTCTCGGCAAGTACCCCAGTTGGATCGCTTGCCGGGTCAGGGAAAATGCGCCTGATATAACAGCCTGTGATGCAATAATGGTGGCCAGCGTTGCCAGAATCACCAAGGGAAGTATCATCGACTGTGGTGCCAGGAGGAAGAATGGATTTTCCGCCGCTTCGGGGGAACGCAACAGAAGGGCACCCTGACCGAAATAGTTCAAAAGCAGGCATGGCATGACAAGAATATACCAGCCTGTTCGTATGGCCTTGCGACCAAAGTGCCCCATGTCGGCATACAGGGCCTCGGCCCCTGTAACAGACAAAACAACGGCCCCGAGAACAGAAACAGAAATTCCCGGTTCCGTAAAAATGAAGAACCATCCGTAGTGCGGGCTGAGCGCGGCCAGGATAGACGGTGTGCCGACGATGCTCCGTAGGCCCAGAAAGCCGATAACCAGGAACCATATCAGGCACACGGGGCCGAAGATCTTGCCAACCATTGCTGTTCCAAACCGCTGGATCAAGAACAAACACAAAAGAATGCTGACGGTGATGGGTATGACAAATTCACTCAGTGCTGGTGCTGCGATATGTAATCCCTCGACAGCGGACAGGACTGACACAGCAGGCGTGATAATGCTGTCGCCGTAAAACAGGGCTGCCGCCAGAATTCCCAATCCCGTTACGGCCGAGAAGGCGCGCCCATCCTGATCCAGGACATTATGCAGGCGTGCCAGAAGCGCCAAGCTGCCGCCTTCGCCACGGTTGTCAGTGCTCATGACGTAAATGACGTACTTGACGGATACAACAACCAAGATGGTCCAGAATATGAGTGACAGAACGCCAAGTATATGAATGTGG
The DNA here is from genome assembly GCF_012102665.1 of Haematospirillum sp. 15-248. Taxonomy (NCBI): domain Bacteria; kingdom Pseudomonadati; phylum Pseudomonadota; class Alphaproteobacteria; order Rhodospirillales; family Novispirillaceae; genus Haematospirillum; species Haematospirillum sp. 15-248. The sequence goes on from NZ_JAAVTF010000006.1 coordinate 108,878, forward strand.
TCCACAGTAACCCCATGTTCGGGGGACAGGGATTCCTTGAACGCGTAAAGAGGACTTGTCCCAATGTCACCGAAGACAACGCCTATGGCACCAATAATAAGGGGCAGCAGAGGTTTGTTCTGATGTGACATTATTGTGTTTCAGTCTGTTGTTATGGATGTAAAAGCCATGGCCGGCTTGATTCTGCCTTAGGTAAAGGCTGCCAATTCTAACTGTATCGGCCAGATTGCGCAGTTCGGGAGCGCAAGATGAGTCTTCTCAGACACTGTTGTTCTCTGGTCTGAGGTAATGTCCATTGTTGTCAGCAGGACGATTTATGGCGGGATACGAGGGACGGCAGGAAGCAGAGGCGCTTAGTCACAGCGCCTTCATGTGCTTCTGCATTTCAGGTTTGATTACAGTCCGGGCAATCACGTGTCGGATTGCCCGGATTCTTGGAGTGTTTCAGGAAAAACGAACGTTTACAACTTCATAGGAGCGGAATCCGCCCGGTGCAGATACTTCAGCCGTGTCACCCATGACCTTTCCAATCAAGGCCCGAGCCAAGGGGGAGGCTATTGAAATCCGACCCTTCTCCAAATCTGCTTCGTGGGGGCCAACAATCTGGTAGGTCACTTCACCATCTGTATCTTCATCAGCCAGCGTAACCGTTGCCCCGAATCGGATGGTTGAACCAGACAGCTTGCTGACATCAATAACGTCAGCGCGGGACAGAACGTCCTCCAATTCTGCAATACGCCCTTCAATAAAGCTCTGGCGTTCCCGCGCAGCGTGGTATTCGGCATTCTCTGACAGATCACCGTGTTCACGGGCCTCGGCAATAGCTTTGATGACCGCGGGGCGTTCCTGGCTTTTCAGCATACGCAGCTCATCTTCCAGGGCCTTCATGCCCTGTGCGGTCATGGGGATCTTTTCCATATCCGGGTACGTCCTTACACTTGCTTGTTTGTCGCGAAGGCGACCGGCTGCGCGCAACACCAAGAAACGACCCGGGGCTGCGCAGCGTAGCCCCGGGGCATCGAATCGGATCAGGCGGGGAAGTATACCCTGTTTTGTACTTCCGGAACAGAATAGTGTTGCAAGGGGGTTATCCCCGGTTCCTTGTCCTGCAGGCTTCTTATGGCCTGCGCTGCGGCCCTTGCCCCTGCCATGGTTGTGTAGTGGGTCACAGATCTTGTCAAAGCCGCGCTGCGGATATCCAGGCTGTCGCGTATGCTGTTCATGCCTTCAGCCGTATTGATAACCATATCAACGGTACCGCACAAGATGGCGTCCACGCAGTGAGGCTGGCCTTCCCGTACTTTGTTGATGGCGGTTGCGGGAACGCCTCCCTTGTTCAGGAAAGTAGCTGTTCCGCCTGTTGCCAGGATATCAAATCCCATGGCAAAAAAAGACTTTGCAATATCAAGGGCTTCAGTTTTATCCGAGTCGCGCACAGACAAGAATATGGTTCCCTGCAGGGGGAGTGGGAGCCCGGCTGCCATCTGGCTTTTGGCGAAGGCATGCCCGAAGCTTCTGGCTATGCCCATGACTTCGCCTGTTGATTTCATTTCCGGCCCCAGCAGTATGTCGGTGCCGGGGAAGCGGGCGAACGGGAACACGGATTCCTTGACTGCGACGTGGCTTGGGGTTGTCGTACGCAGCGCAAAGGCAGCCAGGTTTTCACCGGCCATAACCCGGGCTGCTATGCAGGCAACAGGATTGCCGGTGGCCTTGGATACAAAGGGTACTGTACGGCTTGCGCGCGGGTTTGCTTCCAGGACGTAGACGTCTGTTCCCTGAATGGCGAATTGAATGTTTATAAGCCCTTGTACGTCAAGTTCGGTAGCAAGAAGGGTGGTTTGTCGTTCCAGCTCCCGTATCAGGGGTGCCTGAAGGGAATGTGGCGGCAGTGAGCAGGCGGAGTCTCCGGAATGAATGCCTGCTTCCTCAATATGCTCCATAATGCCGGCGATAAACACGGCTCCGCTTGAGTCCCGTATGGCATCAACATCCACCTCGGTTGCGCCGCGTAAATACTGGTCCAGCAGGATCGGCATGTCGGAAGAAATGGTGATGGTGCCTTGTCCTTCGTTCTGCCCGCCACAGACCTTGGTCAGCCATGTGCGGAGTGAAGATTCGCCATGGACAATTTCCATGGCCCGCCCTCCCAGTACAAAGGATGGGCGTACGACCAAGGGATAGCCAAGGATCGTTGCCTGCTCCAGAACGTCTTCCGGGGTTCGTGCTATTGCGTTGGGTGGCTGGCGAAGCTCCAGTTTTTGCAGGACAGACTGGAATTGCTGGCGGTCTTCGGCTCTGTCGATTGCAGCGGGAGACGTGCCCAGAACAGGAATATTGGCCTGTTGCAGGGCGCTGGCCAGTTTCAGCGGGGTTTGTCCGCCGAATTGCACGATAACCCCTTTGATGTGGCCCCTGCGTTGTTCAACCCGTATCAACTCAATAACAGATTCGGCGGTCAGAGGCTCAAAGTACAGGCGATCTGACGTATCCGGGTCGGTTGAGACCGTTTCCGGGTTACAATTGACCATAATGGTTTCATAGCCGGCCTCGGAAAGGCTGAAGGCTGCGTGGACGCAGCAGCAGTCAAATTCTATGCCTTGTCCAATACGGTTTGGTCCCCCACCCAGGATGATGATCTTCTCACGTGTTGATGGTTTTGCTTCGCAGTCTGCGGCACTTACGCCATCGCCTTCGTAGCAGGCGTACATGTACGCCGTTGGCGATGAAAATTCCGCTGCACAGCTGTCTATGCGCTTGTAGACCGGGTGAAGGCCCAAGGTATTGCGTAAAGCGGTTACCTCTTCTTCTGTTTGTCCATTCAGGTGGGCCAGCCTTGCATCAGAAAAGCCCATTTTTTTAAGGGCAAGAAACCCGTATTGGTCCGCAGGAATTCCCTGTTGGCGGATACGGGCTTCAATGTGGACCAGGTGAGCAATCTGATCCAGAAACCAGCGGTCAATGTGGCAGGCCTCATACACTGTTTCTATGGACATACCTTCGCGGAAAGCCTGTGCAACAAAACGGATCCGGTTTGGGCTTGTTGTTCTCAGAACCCGTACCATGGCGTCATGTCGGGTCTCGTCAGGGTTCACTGTGATGTCGATTTCATCCAGCCCGGTTAGTCCTGTATCCAGGGATTGCAGGGCTTTCTGGAGTGATTCAGTGAAGGTACGCCCGATGGCCATGACCTCGCCGACCGATTTCATCGAGGTGCCCAGCCGGGCATCGGTATCGGGGAACTTTTCAAAGGTAAAGCGAGGAATTTTGGTGACGATATAGTCAATAACAGGCTCAAAGCTGGCTGGCGTTTGCCCGGCGGTTATCGCGTTGTCCAGTTCATCCAGCGTGTAGCCCACAGCCAGTTTTGCGGCGATGCGTGCGATCGGGAAGCCTGTTGCTTTTGATGCAAGGGCAGACGAGCGCGAGACCCGGGGGTTCATTTCAATGACCACCAGGCGTCCGTCATCCGGGTTGACCGCAAACTGGACATTGGACCCGCCTGTTTCGACCCCGATTTCCCTCAGGACCGCCAAGGATGCATCCCGCATGGTCTGGTACTCTTTGTCTGTCAGTGTCAGCGCCGGTGCAACCGTCACAGAGTCCCCGGTGTGGATGCCCATGGGGTCAATGTTTTCGATAGAGCAGACGATAATCCCGTTGTCTGCCCGATCACGAACCACCTCCATTTCATATTCTTTCCACCCCAGAACAGATTCCTCGACCAGAATTTCGTGGACAGGCGAGGCGGCCAGGCCTTGTGTGCAGATATGACCGAATTCTTCCTTGGTTGTTGCTATTCCGCCGCCTTGTCCACCCAGTGTGAAAGAGGGCCGAACGATGGCTGGAAGCCCTGTGAAGGCAAGAGCCTCATAGGCTTCATCCAGGCTGCGCACCATCCGCGAGCGCGGGCTTTCAAGGCCGATACGGTCCATGGCCTCACGGAACAGCTGCCGATCCTCTGCCTTGCGGATGGCCTCGCGGCAGGCCCCGATCATGATGACGCCATGACGTTCCAGTGTTCCGTCATCGGCCAAGGCAAGGGCGCAGTTCAGGGCTGTTTGTCCCCCCATGGTTGGCAGCAGGGCATCCGGTTTTTCCCGGTCAATAATCTGCGCCACAACAGCGGGAGTGATCGGTTCGATATAGGTGGCATCGGCCATATCGGGGTCTGTCATGATAGTGGCCGGGTTGGAGTTGACCAAGATAACCCGGTACCCTTCCTCACGCAGGGCCTTGCAGGCCTGGGCGCCCGAATAGTCAAACTCACAGGCTTGTCCGATAACAATCGGGCCTGCACCGATAATCAGAATGGAGTGGATGTCTGTGCGTTTGGGCATGCCTGGGGTTTCCTTCCGACAGGGCACGGGACAATTAATTTGGACTGGGTAGGATCAGGTGGCTGCGCAGCCGCTCAGGGGAGGGCAGTTGCGTATCGTCGGGGTGTGCTGGAATGCCGATGCTGTTGCATCAGGCCGACAAAATCACGGAACAAGGAATGGGAATCCTTGGGGCCCGGGCTGGATTCCGGGTGATATTGCACGGAAAAAACAGGACGGCCTTTTAGGGCAATCCCCTCGATCGAGCTATCGAAGAGAGATGTGTGTGTGACGACAACCTCATTGGGAAGGCTGTCGGGGTCGATGGCAAAGCCGTGGTTCTGGCTTGTGATCGCGACGCGCCCCGTTGCCAGGCACTTGACCGGCTGGTTCGATCCACGGTGCCCCCGCTTCATGCGCAATGTCTTTGCCCCCAAGGCCAAGGCAAGGATCTGATGACCCAGGCAAATGCCAAAGACGGGAAGCCCGGTGGACAGAATCTTTTTCAGTTCGGGGATCACAGAACGGCCGGTGGCGGCAGGATCACCTGGTCCATTCGACAGGAACACGCCATCAGGGGCAAGGTTCAAGATCTCCCTGGCCGTTGTGTGAGCTGGTACGATGGTAATCCGGCAGCTTTCGGCAGCCAAGCACCGCAGGATGTTCTGCTTTATGCCGAAGTCAACGGCGACAACATGCCATGGTCGATCTCTGGATTGTGTATCCGGCCATTCCCATGGTTGCTGGCATGATACGCGTGTAGCCAGGTCCAGCCCGTCTGGCAACGGATGGGTTCTTGCTTGGTGCAGGAGATGTTCCAGGTTGAAGATACCGTTCGGGTCATGTGCAACAACGCCTGCCATTGTGCCGTATTCGCGCAGTCGTATGGTCAGTGCGCGTGTGTCGATACCGGTGACACACACCACGTTATTCCTGCGCATCCATTCGGGCAGATTGGCTGTTGCACGCCAGCTGGAGTCGATGCCAACGGGTGCGCGCAGGATGCAGCCTCGGGCAAACGGGTGTTGCGCTTCGTGATCGTCCGGATTGGTGCCTGTATTGCCGATATGCGGAAATGTAAAAGTTATAATCTGCCCGGCAAAGGAGGGGTCTGTCAGGGTTTCCTGGTAACCGGTCATTCCGGTACAGAAAACAACTTCTCCCGTTGTGTTTCCTTTACGTCCGAGACCATGTCCCCACCATACCGTTCCGTCGGCAAGGACCAGTACGCCGGTTGCCCTGTCAGGGCATAAACCGGGTGTGCATGCTGTTTGGTCTGTCATAGGATCCCCTGGTTCATAGCGCCGCAGGAGTGATCGTCTCCCTTGGAAAAGGCAAGGCATGCCAGTGTATGGCTGACCGCTTCTGCATGACTATGCGCACAAAAGAACTACCTTCATGTTCAGGAAAGAAGGTTAGGGCAAGCGCCAATAGATACCAAGTGCAGGAACGCTCTGCCAATCGCAGGCAAACGGTCAACCAATTACATCTGGTTTTGCCCCTTGTCAATTCAATACAGAAGAGGCAAGGCTTTTGGCTCTTTATTGCCGGTATGCCCAAGGTCATGGTGGCTCCTTGCTGCGGACAGCATTTGCCAAGGCGTTCACACTCGTCTAGTCTGGGCAGATTCGAGATATTCATGACGAACTGTATTTTGAGGTCATCCATGTTGCGCACTCGGCTGAACGAGGCGTTGAAGGAAGCGTTGAAGGCACGCGACAATCGTGCATCGGCTACCTTGCGACTGATTCTTGCGGCTTTGAAAGACCGTGATATCGCAGCCCGGACCCGTGGTCTGGGTGAAGGAATTCCTGAAGAGGAAATCCTGCAGATGCTACAGTCCATGATCAAGCAGCGACGTGAAAGCATCAATCTGTATGAGCAAGGTGGGCGGCTGGAGCTTGCGGAGCAGGAGCAGGAGGAAATAGCCATTATTGAACGTTTCCTGCCTGTGCAGATGGATGAAGCAGCAACGCGTGAGGCCATTGCCGTGACTCTGCAGGAGCTGGGAGCCAGTGGCATCAAGGATATGGGGCGGGTTATGACGGCCCTGCGTGAGAAGTTTGCAGGGCGTATGGACTTTGGCAAGGCCAGCCAGGCTGTCAAGGCAGCCTTGTCCTGACCGTGTGTTCTTTCCATTGTTATGACGGGTGTGCGTGACCCATGGCTTTGCCCCCGCAGTTCCTTGATGAGCTTCGTGCCCGGCTTCCGGCCTCGGTTGTGGTTGGGCATCGGGTTCGTTTGGTCCGTCGTGGGCGCGAGCATATTGGTCTTTGCCCGTTTCACAGGGAGAAGACTCCTTCCTTCACCGTCAATGACGACAAGGGCTTTTATCACTGTTTTGGGTGTGGGGCGCACGGCGACATCATTTCCTTTGAAATGGAAACGGCACACCTGACTTTCCCCGAAGCTGTGGAAAAGTTGGCGGCGCAGGCTGGTCTTGAGGTGCCGCGTCCCGATCCGCGGGAGATGGAAGCTGCACGTCAACACGCCGGCATTCTGGATATCAACGAGGCAGTCTGCCACTTTTTCCAGCGATCCCTTTTTCTGCCATCCGGTCGTGGCGGGCTTGATTATCTCCGTCGGCGGGGCCTTGATGACGAGGTCATCCAGACATTTCGTCTGGGTTGGGCCCCTGGTGGGGTGGAGTTGCAGACCGCCTTGCTCGGGAACGGAATAACCGAAGAGCAGATGATCGAGGCTGGTTTGCTTCGGCGCCTGGATTCCGGGGCTGTGGTTGGTTATTTCCGGGAACGTGTCATGTTTCCAATTACAGACCGGCGGGGGCGGGTTATTGCCTTTGGCGGTCGGACCTTGGGTGACGGGCAACCCAAATACATGAACAGCCCCGAAACACCGGTCTTCCACAAGGGACAGGTTCTCTACAACCTGTCCCGTGCCCGTGAGGCTGCGGCCCGGAGTGGAGATATTGTTGTTGCAGAGGGCTATATGGATGTTATTGCCCTGCATCGGGCAGGCATCCCTCATGCTGTTGCTCCGTTGGGGACAGCCCTGACGGAGGCTCAGATTGAGTCATTGTGGCGTCTGTCCGACGAGCCTGTCCTGTGTATGGATGGTGACAGCGCCGGGCAACGGGCTGCGGCCCGTGCTGCCGACCGTGCTTTGCCCCTTCTGAAACCGGGGAAGTCTCTGCGTTTTGTCATGCTTCCGATGGGGCGGGATCCTGACGACCTGTTGCGGGACGAGGGGGCAAGATCAGTTTGTGCAAGGCTTGCGGTATCTCGCTCCCTGCTGGATGTTTTATGGGACAAGGCGTTGGAAGGGCGGTCGCTGGATACACCGGAACGAAGGGCTGGTCTGGAAGCCCATCTGGAAGAGCTGGTACGTCATATCGGGGATCGCAGTGTCCAACAGCATTACCGCCAAGCCTTCCGTGACCGTCAATGGAACCTGTTTCGCCAGGCTGGGCGTGGTGCGGCGGTCAAGGCTCGTCCGGCGGGTACTTTCTCTCCCAGGGGGCGCGAATCGCAGTCGCGCTGGGCGGCTCCGTTGCCGTCAGCCGGAAGCGGTATGATTCTGGCCCCGCCGGCACCGGATGCTGCGGAGGCCTTGCGGCGGCGCATTTTGCTGGTTACGCTCATCACTCATCCTGACCTTTTTGACAGTGTGGGAGAGCGTTTGGGGCTTCTGGATTTCCCGGAACAGTCCCTTGATACGCTTCGAGGTGCGGTTTTGCTGCTGCTTTCCCGTCAGTCAGGTCTTGACTTCCATGGTCTGAGACGCCAACTACACGACGAGGGATTTGGTGATGTTCTGGAGTCCCTCCTTGCGTCGAATGTTTTTCTCCATGCGGCATTCAGCCGTCCGGTCGCCGACAGTCAGGCCGCCTTGGACGGGTGGGAGCACACGTTCGGGTTATCCCGGGGCAGAGATTTGAAGGTGGATATTGGTCGTGCGGTTGAACGGCTTGGTGACAATCCAACCCCGGAGGCTCTTGATGTTTTTATTGCCTTGAAAAAACATGAAAGAGCGTCTGTAGAGGATTGAGCATCATCCGGATGATACGGGATGTTATGGAACAGGATGGTCAGAAGGACCGGGATGTGTGCCTTGGGTGCATGTCCGTACGTATTTTGAGGAGAGAGAACGGGCATGGCAACAAAAGCTGCCGCTGAAACAGAAACCCCTGAAACCAATGATGAGGTTCAGGACGGGCCTTTGCTCGATTCTCTTAATACAGCTGTCAGGAAACTGGTGGCAAAAGGCAAGGAGCGCGGGTTCATCACCTATGATGAGCTGAATGCGGCGTTGCCTTCAGATGACTTTTCCTCGGAACAAATCGAAGACACCATGTCGATGCTGTCGGATATCGGCATCAACATTGTTGAGAACGAGGAAGAGGAAGTCAGCGGCAACGAAACCGACGATTCCGCCGGTAATGTATCCGAAGACGAACTGGGGCGTACTGACGATCCCGTGCGGATGTACCTGCGCGAGATGGGGTCTGTTGAGCTTTTGTCCCGCGAGGGTGAAATCGCCATTGCCAAGCGTATTGAAGCCGGGCGTGAGATGATGATCGGCGGGATCTGCGAAAGCCCACTGACCATCGCTGCTTTGCTGGACTGGCATGACGCCTTGGTGGAAGGAAAGATGATGTTGCGTGACATCATTGATCTGGAAACGACGTATGGCACAGAGCCCGGTGTTGGTGATGATATGGGAGAGGAAGAAGAAGACTCTCCTGTGGTCGGGGACAGAGATGAGGAGCTTGCCGCTCCGGTCAAGGACCATCGCAAGGCCAAGGAAGAGTCCGGCTCTGATGATGAGACAGACGAGGCAGAGGCTGATGGCATTGATGCCTCTGCCGAAGGCGATGTTGACGGAGAAATAGAAGAAGCCAGCATCAGCCTTTCCGCTATGGAAGCGGAGTTGCTGCCCGTTATTCTCCAGTCATTTGAAACAATTGCCCAAGCCTATCAAAAGATGAGAAAGGTTCAGGACCAGCGCCTGGGCCATATCACTGCCGGGGAAGATGTGCCGGCAGCCTTGGAGAAAAAGTTCGAGAAGCAGAGGTCAGAGCTGGTCAAGATGATGGAGGGCGTTCATCTGAACAACGCCCGTATTGAATACCTTGTTGGCCACCTCAATGACCTCAACAAGCGCCTGATGATGCTGGAAGGCAAGCTTCTGCGCGTTGCCTTGGACTGCAAGATCAAGCGCGAGGACTTCCTTGATGCTTACTATGGGGCCGAAATGGATCCCCAGTGGCTGGAAATCATCGCAAGCCGAAGTGGAAAAGGCTGGAAAGACTTTATCGGCAAGCATTCTGCCGAGATTGTCAGAATCAGGGAAGCGATTGCGGTTATCTCTGCCGAGGCGCGCCAGCCTATTTTTGAGTTCCGCCGTATTGTCCAGACAGTCCAGAAGGGTGAGCGGGAAGCCAGCAAGGCCAAAAAGGAAATGATCGAGGCCAACCTTCGCCTGGTTATCTCCATTGCCAAGAAATATACCAACCGTGGCCTTCAGTTCCTGGATCTGATTCAGGAGGGCAACATTGGCCTTATGAAGGCTGTGGACAAGTTCGAGTACCGCCGTGGGTACAAGTTCTCCACCTATGCGACATGGTGGATTCGTCAGGCTATTACCCGTTCCATTGCTGACCAGGCCCGGACGATCCGTATACCGGTTCACATGATTGAAACCATCAACAAGCTGGTTCGTACAAGTCGCCAGATGTTGCATGAGATCGGTCGCGAACCAACACCGGAAGAACTGGCCGAAAAGCTGCAGATGCCGCTGGAAAAGGTTCGCAAGGTCCTGAAGATCGCCAAGGAGCCTATTTCTCTGGAAACTCCTATTGGTGATGAGGAAGACAGTCATCTTGGTGACTTTATCGAGGACAAGAATGCGGTTCAGCCCTTGGATGCGGCGATCAACTCCAATCTGCGTGAGACGTGCACCCGTATTCTCTCGACCCTGACCGCGCGTGAGGAAAGAGTGCTCAGGATGCGTTTCGGGATTGGCATGAATACCGATCATACGCTTGAGGAAGTTGGTCAGCAGTTCAGTGTTACTCGTGAGCGTATCAGGCAGATCGAAGCTAAGGCCCTGCGCAAGCTCAAGCATCCGTCCCGCTCACGCAAGCTGCGTAGTTTCCTGGACGGTTGATCTGTTCTGGTGTTGATAAAAAGGCCACCTTTGAGGTGGCCTTTTTCATGCATTATCGGTGCATTATTCACTCAGCCTTCTTTGGTGGTTTCTTTTTTTGTTGCTTCTGCTGCCGGGAGATCAAACCAGAATGTGCTGCCTGTACCGACCGTGCTGGTGAAATCGATGGTGCCGCCCATTTTCTTGACCAGCAGGCCCGTAATGGAAAGCCCTATCCCCGTTCCCTGTATCGGTCCACTTTCCTGCCCCAGGCGATTGAAGGGCTGGAACAGGTCCGCCCTGCGCTCTTCGGGAAGACCGGCGCCGGTGTCTGTTACGGTGATCCGGACGTATCCATCAGGGGCATCTCTGGAATAATCGATCGTAACGCTGCCCCCAGCCTTGTTATACTTGATGGCATTACTGACGAGATTCAGCAGGATCTGTCGCATTCTGAGTGCATCGGCCAGAACGACAGGAGCCTTTTCCGTTTCGGGGGCCGCGATAACCTGAACGCCAAACTCACGCGCCATGGTGTCAGTGAGTCCCATGCATTCCTTGATGATCTTGGAGGGTTCAACCCGCCCGATATCCAGCGTCAGTTGGCCACTTTCAATGCGGGCCAAGTCGAGGATTTCATCGATCAGGGTCAGCAATAACTTGCCGGATTGGTGAATATGCGACAACCAGCTTCTTTGTCTGTCGCTCAGGGTTTCGGACTTGCTGCTTTCCATAAGCTGGGAAAAGCCAATAATGGCATTCAGGGGTGTCCGTAGCTCGTGACTCATGCGGGATAGAAAATCAGATTTTGCCCGGTTCGCCCGGTCTGCTGTTTCCCGGGCGTCAATCAGCGCCTGCTCATAGGCAAGGGTCTGTCTGATATCCCGGAAAAACACGAATGATCCAGAGCGGGTGCCATCATTTTCGGTCAGAATAGATGCCGAGACATCGAGGGGGATAACATCTCCATCATGACTGACGAACTCCAGCGTATACCGGCGGTGTATTTCTGTTTTCTCCAGCAAGGCATCGCCCTTCAGGCTATCGCGTGATTCCTGCGTCATGAAGAGCGTAATCGGGCGCCCTTGCATGTCATCTGGCTCATACCCCAAGATCGAGCGTGTCTTGTTGTTTGTTTCCACGATCAAGTCATCTGCATCGAGACGAATGTAGCCTTCTTCGGTCGTGTCTATGATTTGCTGAAGCCGGAAGAGAGTTTTTTCCTGTAGGCTGCGCAGGGCATGCTCACCTGTGATGTCTATCATAAGTGTACATATCGCCGTGTCTCCATCCCACAGCACGGGGAAGCTGGTTGTACGCACGCGCAATGTTGAGCCATCATTCTGGCGATAAAGTGTTTCGAAAGACGTAGTCAGTGTTTTGCCATCGTTATCATCCTGGTGGTTCTGACCCATTGGCATCAGTGTATCGGCTTGGCCCCCGGGTAATGGCAGGTCTTCCATGCTGTCCAGCCCAACCATATCCATGAAGGCTTGGTTGGCAAACAACGGCTTGAGATTACGGTGAACAAGAATACCCGCAGGGAGGAGGTTGATCATGAACAGGAATTTTTCGGCCAGATCCTTGTCAGCAGAGCGAGGGCTGATCAGAATACGGAGACTGTCGTGATCATCATCCGGATGGGAGATCGTCAGATCAACAGGTAGGACAGTGCCGCTTTTGTGCAGTGCCTTGGCTCTTCGTGTGCGGGGTCCCTGTTCTGTTGCGCCAGATTCCATGGAGACTGAGAATGTACCACTGTCGGTGAGCAGGAGTGTTGATACTGGTACTCCGTCCAATTCCCCGCTTTTGTATCCGAACAGGGAGCAGGCCCCGGAATCTGCACCGCGAATGTTTCCGGAATACCCGATCAGGACATAGCCATTGGGTATGCCATGGCTACTTTCTGGCACGTCCGGGGTTGTGGTGTGGTCATCTCCCGAACCTTCGGCGAGGGTGTTCTCTTCTTCATCTGCTTCCTCTTCATCAAGAGGTGTATGTTCTTGATGCTGTCTGGACTCCAGCTCTTCCATCAGGCGCGTATTCAGGCGCAGGGCTGATCGCGCCAATACCGTTGTTCGCAGATGCAGTATAAGCCCCAAGGCAATAGCCAAGAGAAGGCCGAAGCTGATCAGGCTGATTCGGCGCGCCAAATAAAACAGGGGAGATTGATTCGTTGTGAAGCGCAACCATGCAACGGATTGACCAGGGGTTCCCTGTAATGGAACCATACTGGTATCTTTATCATTCAGGGTTTCGTGTGCCAAGGACGCAGGGATAATAGAGAGGCTGCTGAGCCCGATTTTACGCACAATCCCGTCGATCCATCGGGAGTCCAGGGCGCGAGCCATTACCAAGACAGGCATAGCCTCAAGCCGGGCATCCCGGGGCAGGGGTTCCGGGTTGGAGAGAATACCTGCTGCCAGGATCCAGGCCGTTCCGGTTGAACTGAAGAACTGGCTGGCTTGGCGGTGTGTGCCACTTAAGGCCGATGCTTCACGGACAGCGGAGGCGGTTTCCCATACGGAATGCAGCAGTGGATCATCTTCGGTGAACATAAGCTCAGGGATTCCCTGCTTGATTTCCGAGATGGGCCCGCTGCCATAAACAATAAAGACCCGGCTTACGCCCCACGTGCTGTTCAGCTCCTGCCCGAAATTATCCCGGATCCATTCCTGATCGGGGAGCAGGAAGAGTTTCTCCCATGCGTCACTCCACAGGCTGTAGTCACGTATCAGACGTTCCTGCCCCCGGCGGAGCTCTGTGATTTCTGTATCAATATGATTGCGTGCATACAGATCTGTGCTTGTTCTTGCTTGATCCACGCCTTCATGAGCCAGCCATATCAGCCAGCCGACCAATGCCGACAGGACAGCCAGAAAACCACCCCAGGCCACATTGAGAATCCCATGTCGCCGGGGCAGGTCAACAACAGCCGGGAGCGATGCATAGGGATCGGTCATCGGGTATCGTCGCGCTGCCTGATCAAGTGCACTCTGGTACAGTGTGGACAAACCCGTGAAACTGTCCACAAAAAGAGGGGACAATTTCCCCGGATTTTCCGCAGACATGCAAAAAATAAAGGTTCCGGCTTTTCCTTTGCCGGGAAATGCTATATACGGACCTCCCCTGCGCAGGTGGTCCATTACAGGGCTGTCTGGCAACATTTCGGGGGCCTGTAGCTCAATTGGTCAGAGCCGACCGCTCATAACGGTCTGGTTGGGGGTTCAAGTCCCTCCGGGCCTACCAAAAAATACCGCGCATGATTTCTATCAAGGCGCGGTATTTTTTTATGTTAATCACCCATAAGTTCCAGGATCAGGGCAATGCCCTGCCCGCCCCCGATACACATTGTTACCAAGGCATAACGCCCGTTGGTACGGTGCAGGGCGTGTATGGCTTTTATGACCAGTATGGCACCGGTTGCGCCAACAGGATGGCCCAAGGCAATAGCCCCGCCGTCCGGATTTACCTTCTCCGGGTCTAGGCCAAGCTTCCGGTTCACGGCACAGGCTTGTGCGGCGAATGCCTCGTTGGATTCAACCAAGTCCAGATCAGACACCGTAAGGCCGGCCCTTTTCAGGGCGATCATGCTGGCGGGAACCGGTCCTATTCCCATGATGGACGGATCGACCCCCGCGTGACCATAGCTGACAATCCGGGCCATGGGGGTGAGCTTGCGGGCCGATGCCTCGCGCTCTGCCATCAGGACAAGGGCAGCCGCGCCGTCGTTGATGCCGGATGCATTTCCAGCGGTGACAGAGCCGCTCTCGCGAAAAATGGTCTTTAACTTTGCAAGACTGGCCGAAGTCGTCTCGGGACGAACATGCTCATCTGTATCGAACACGGTTTCCTTGCCCCGTGTTTTTATAGTTACGGGGGTAATTTGGCTTTTAAAGAAACCGGATGCGATGGCACGTGCTGCCCGACGGTGGCTTTCTGCGGCAAAGCCATCCTGTTCATCACGGCTGATCGAGTGTGCTGCCGCGACATTTTCTGCTGTTACCCCCATGTGGCCGTTGCCAAATGGATCTGTCAGGGCGCCTGTCATCATATCGACCATGGTGCTATCGCCCATGCGGGCACCCCAGCGTGCAGTCGGCAGAATGTAGCTGCCCCGGCTCATCACCTCTGTGCCACCGGCAACAGCGATTTGGCAGTCACCCAGCATAATAAAGTGCGCTGCCGACAAGACCGCCTGCAGGCCTGATCCACACAGGCGATTGACGGTCATGGCCGGAACATGGTCCGGAATGCCGCCCTTGCAGGCAGCCACGCGGGAGACGTACATATCTCGCGGCTCAGTCGGGATAATATGCCCCATGACCACATGCCCGACATCTGTGGGTGCAATGGCCGTTCGTGTCAGGGCTTCCTTGATCACCAGTGCCCCAAGATCGCATGGCGTCAAGTCCTTGAGCGAACCGCCAAAGGCGCCAATCGCGGTTCGCGTTCCTCCCAGAATGACTACAGATTCAGCCATGTTTCCCTCCTTGTTCCCCGTGTCTGCGGTTTTCCCGGAAGGATATACACGCAGTGCTTGATCATGGGGCACTATGAAGGGACGGCACCAGTACGGCAACCAGCCTTTGTATAGCGCGTGATCTTGAACCGCTTACATGGATTGCAGCATCAGGCTGCCAACACACAGCACAACACCAAGGCCGGCGCAGAACCGTGCACAGGAGCGATGAGCAACCAGCAGGGCATGGGGAACTTCATGACGGGCCTGGGCTGCCGGGGGGCGGGCCTGTGGTGCTGTTGCGGCCCATACCGGACCTTCCAAGGGGCCTGTTTCAGCCACTTTACGGCCCCGCATCAGCAGAGCGGCTGCACCACTGGCAGCAATGATGGCACCCACCGACATAGCTGCGGCTGGTGTATCGGCAAAACAGAGGAAAAGGGTTATTCCAAGGGACGACAGAACCCAGAAGGCCGCCGCACGGGCGGCGTACATCAGGGCAGCTTCCTGGAGGGTCATGTTACACCTGTAGTATGTGTGTCCAATAAAGAATCTGCAGCACACTGCCCTTCTGTGATCTTTTTCTCCAGTCCAAAAATGCACCCAGGGGCGTGTTTTTGTGCTTTTATGAGCGTTTCTTATGCAGGAGCAACACAATGGAATGACAATTCGGGTGTTGATCTACCCCGGAATAGCCAGATAGCGGTATCTGGTCTTTTCCTTCCTGTCTGTGTGGGGTAAAACCCACGGCAGAGTTCCCGAGCCAGTTCGCAAACGGAGGATACATGGCCGCCTATCAATACATCTATACCATGCGTGACCTGACCAAGGTTTATCCGGGCGGGCGCAAAGTGGTGGAGGGGGTCTATCTATCCTTCCTGCCCGGAGCCAAGATTGGTGTTCTGGGATACAACGGTGCCGGCAAGTCGACCCTGATGCGCATCATGGCCGGTATCGACCAGGAATTCAGCGGTGAGGCGCGCGCGGCAGATGGTGTGCGTGTCGGGTATTTGCCGCAGGAACCCCAGCTTGATAATGCCAAGACCGTTCTTGAGAACGTTATGGAAGGGCTGGGCGAAGTCTACACGTGGCGTCAGCGTTTTGATGATGTTTCAGCAAAGTTTGCCGAGGTCGAAGACGATGAGGCCATGAACGCCCTTTTGGCGGAGCAGGCTGAATTGCAGGAAAAGATTGATGCCTGCGATGGCTGGGATGTCGAGCGCAAGGTTGATATTGCCATGGATGCCCTGCGCTGTCCGGAAGGGGATGCCCCCGTCGGGACCTTGTCCGGTGGTGAGAAGCGACGTGTTGCGCTGGCGCGCCTGTTGTTGTCACGGCCGGACATGCTGCTGCTCGATGAGCCGACCAACCATCTGGATGCAGAGTCTGTCTGGTGGCTGGAACGTTTCCTGGAGGAGTATGAGGGGACGGTTGTTGCTGTTACCCACGACCGCTACTTCCTTGACAATGTGACTGGCTGGATCCTGGAGTTGGATCGTGGCAAGGGTATTCCCTATGAGGGCAACTATTCTTCCTGGCTGGAGCAGAAGCAAAAGCGTCTGGAGCAGGAACAGCGCGAGGAAGATGCCCGTCAGCGCACCATTTCCCAGGAGCTGGAGTGGATACGCTCCAATCCAAAGGGGCGTCAGGCCAAGCAGAAAGCCCGTATTACCGCTTTTGATGACCTGGTCGCTAAATCGGCGGACCGCCAGCCCGGGACGGCCCAGATTGTTATTCCCACGCCCGAGCGTCTGGGCGGCGTTGTGATCGAGGCGGACGGACTGAGTAAATCCTTCGGTGACCGGTTGTTGATCGATAACCTGTCTTTCCGGCTTCCTCCGGGCGGGATTGTGGGTGTGATCGGTCCAAACGGCGCCGGCAAGACAACCCTGTTCCGCATGTTAACCGGTCAGGAACAGCCGGACGGCGGCAGTATTCGTGTTGGTGAGACCGTCAAGCTGGGTTATGTCGACCAAAGCCGTGATGCGCTGGATGACAGCAAAACGGTGTGGGAAGAAATTTCCGGTGGTCACGATGAGATTGATCTTGGCAAGCGCAAGATCCAGTCTCGCGCCTATGTCGGGTCATTCAACTTCCGTGGCGGTGACCAGCAAAAGAAGCTGGGGCAACTGTCGGGCGGGGAACGTAACCGTGTTCACCTGGCCAAAATGCTGAAGTCTGGCGCGAACGTCCTGTTGTTGGACGAACCCACCAACGATCTGGATATTGATACGCTCCGCGCCCTGGAAGATGCCCTGCTGGACTTCCCCGGCTGCGCTGTCGTGATTTCGCACGATCGCTGGTTCCTGGATCGTATTGCAACGCATATCCTGGCCTTTGAGGGTGACAGCCACGTCGAATGGTTCGAGGGGAACTTTGCTGATTACGAAGCGGACAAGAAGCGTCGCCTTGGTGCGGATGCCGATCAGCCGCATCGTATCCGTTACAAGCCTGTCCACCGCTGATCAGGTATATACGCCATAGTTGTTATGGCGTTTCCGGCAATGCCCACGCCCTTTTCTGGTTTATGGACCAGTGGGCGTGGGCATTTTGCATGATTTCACCTCTGCCCTGTGTC
Source organism: Haematospirillum sp. 15-248 (assembly GCF_012102665.1). NCBI lineage: Bacteria > Pseudomonadati > Pseudomonadota > Alphaproteobacteria > Rhodospirillales > Novispirillaceae > Haematospirillum > Haematospirillum sp. 15-248. The sequence continues at coordinate 126,345 of NZ_JAAVTF010000006.1, forward strand.
ACAGGCTGTGGTGAGTTATATAATCCTGCGGGCCAGAAGAATGGCTCCTGCCAGAGGATCTGCCAAGGGGATGCGCAGAAAGCTCTTGGCTTGAGGAGTCAGGAAAGGTTCAAGCCGGGTAGCGATCCCTCCGCTCAGGCAAACGGATGGAGCGCCCAGTTCAACAAGCCGCTGTATCATGGCCGAGGCATCACGGGCTGCGGCATTGATAATCATGTGGGCCGTTGTGTCGTGGCGCTGTTCTGCGTCAAACACTGTCGGGGCAAGGCTGGCATAGTTTTTCGGGCGTGCTGTTGACGTCCAGGACACAACGGCTTTTGGGTCATGGTTGAAGGATTCCATGATCATCCCGGTCAGGGGAGTCTTTTCCCATAATCCATCCAGCGCCAGTAGGGCGTACTCTACGGCCTTGCGTCCTATCCAGCTGCCCGAGCCGTGATCGGACACCTCAAAGCCCCAGCCGCCGACAGACACTTCCCGTCCATTGACACGGCCATATCCAGCCGATCCGGTTCCCAGAATCAGGATGGCGCCATCCGTTTCTCCAAAGGCCCCCGTGCAAGCAATATGCGCGTCAGACGTTACGGTCAGTGATCCCAGCCCATGTGTGTGGGAGAGGAGTGCGGGATCGTCTGTCTGTGCAAATCCGGCCAGTCCAAACACGGCACGAATGTTTTGTCGATCTTTGGCTTCATCCAGCCCGGCTTTCCTCAAACAGAGATCAATGGCGGTATTGATTGATGCCCACGCAGTTTTTGTGCCCAGCCGGATGTTGCACGATCCGGACTCCGCTTCTCCGATAGTGGTGCCGTTCTGATCTGTCAGACGGGCTCGGCAGAGGGATCCGCCTCCATCAAGGCCGAGAAAGAAGCGAAAGGCCATGGGGTGCATCATGTTGTGTTCCGGATGTGCGTTGTGATGTTACCAAGTCTGTACCCATTGCGTCATGAGATGATACAACGGGTGGGAATTGTGTATCTGGGCTTATGGTGTATATGAAACGGCAGCTTTCTGTATTGAACAGTAGAATATTTCCTTTCCTGTCATCAAAGAAAAGCAGATATCAAAGCCGGAGCGGACAGTTTCTGACCGTTTATAGTACCTGAAGCGCGGTGGCCCGTTCGCATAATCAAAATGATATATATGGGAGTGATTGTATGCCGGCACAGTTTCCGCTGGTCTTTCCACCTGAGTCCCCGGATTTCCCCGCCTGGCGTGATCGTTTGGCCGGTCAGTATCGTCGGGACGAGGACGAACTGGTCGTCGAACTCATAGAGGCAGCGGCCTGCTCCCGCGAGGAGCAGGACCGGATTGATGCCATGGCCACGCGTCTGGTGTCTGCTGTCCGTAGCCATCGGGTTGCCAAGGGTGGTGTTGACGCCTTCATGCATGAGTATGACCTGTCAACCCGTGAGGGCTTGACCCTCATGTGTCTGGCCGAGGCTTTGCTGCGCATTCCCGATCCCTTGACGGTTGATGCCATGGTTCAGGATCGGTTGTGTGGAACAGACTGGGACCGGCATTTCGGCAACAGTCGATCGTTGTTTGTCAATGCGGCGACTCTTGGTCTGATGGTGACCGGTCGTATCTTGCAGCCGTCTGATTTGCCCGGTGCGGATGGAATGCGCATTGTGCGTTCCTTGATCATGCGTCTGGGGCAGCCGGTGATTCGTCAGGCCCTGTGTCAGGCCATGAAGATGATGGGGCGCCAGTTTGTTCTGGGGCGTACCATAGAGGAAGCCAGAAAGCGTGGTGCTGCACAGGAGCGACGGGGCTACCGTTATTCTTTCGACATGCTTGGGGAGTCTGCGCGGACGGAAAGCGATGCCCGGGCATACTTTGTGGCCTATGAGCAGGCGATACATGCCATCGGCCAAGCGTCCAACGGGCGCGGTGTTCTGGCCGGTCCCGGTATTTCTGTCAAACTTTCGGCTTTGCATCCGCGTTACGAGGCAGCAAAACGATCTGATATGCTTGAGATTCTGGCCGGCCGTACCCTGACCCTGGCCCGGCTGGCGCGTCAATACGATATTGGTTTCTGCATTGATGCCGAGGAAGCAGATCGTCTGGAGCTGTCCCTGGAGATTATCCAGCGCGTTTACAGCGATCCATCCCTGGACGGGTGGACAGGGTTCGGGCTTGCGGTGCAGGCCTATCAGAAAAGAACGCGTGTGACCTTGGAGATTCTGGCCGACATGGTGCGTGCCGTAGGGCGGCGCATGAACATTCGCCTGGTCAAGGGAGCGTACTGGGATACGGAGATCAAGCGCGCTCAGGAGACGGGGCTTGCGGATTATCCGGTTTATACCCGCAAGGTGACGACCGATGTCTCTTATCTTGCCTGTGCCCGTGCCCTGTTCGGGTATGGCGATCTCTTCTTCCCGCAGTTTGCGACCCACAATGCTCAGACCATGGCGGCTGTTCTTGAAATGGCTGCCGGCCGTCCTTTCGAATTCCAGCGTTTGCATGGCATGGGTGAAGAGCTGTATGAGGAGATTGTTCCGGCCGACAAGCTGGGCATTCCATGCCGTATCTATGCGCCTGTCGGCAGTCATGCCGAGCTGTTGTCGTATTTGGTCCGGCGGTTGCTGGAAAATGGTGCGAATACATCGTTTGTCAACCGGCTGGTCGACGAGCGTATTCCGGTTTCTGCCATCATTGCCAACCCTGTTGATGCCCTGCGTTCTGTGGCGGTGCGCCGGCATCCCGGGATTCCCCTGCCGCGTGATCTGTACGGTTCTGGACGGATCAATGCATCGGGGATGGATCTATCTGACAGCCGTATGCTGTCAGATCTTGCCGAGGCCATGAAAACACATGCTGCGACGACGCTTGCGGCAGGCCCCCTTGTGGGTGGCGAGGTTCGGAACGGAACGCCATGCCCGGTCTATTCGCCGGCTGATCGCCATCATGTTGTCGGCACCATCAGTGATGCCGGGGATCAGGATATTCGCGACGGATTGGGGAAGGCCAAGGCTTCGTTTGCAGCCTGGAGCCAGCGACCGGTTGCCGAGCGTGCCGCCATTCTGCGGCGTGCGGCTGACCTGATGGAACAGAATATGGCCTTGCTGATGACGCTGTGCATCCGTGAGGCAGGCAAGACATTGCCCGATGCTGTGTCCGAGGTCCGTGAGGCGGTTGACTTCCTGCGCTATTACGCAGCGGAAGCGTTACGTTTGGCAGATGATCATGCGCTGACCGGTCGTGGTGTATTTCTATGCATCAGTCCCTGGAATTTTCCCTTGGCCATTTTTACCGGTCAGGTCTCGGCAGCCTTGGTTGCCGGGAATACTGTTATTGCCAAGCCAGCTGAGCAGACACCCCTTGTAGCCTTTCAGGCTGTGCGCTTGTTGCATGAAGCCGGTGTTCCGGTCGATAGCCTGTCCCTGTTGCCCGGTCGCGGGGAAACAGTTGGTGCGGCTCTGGTCTCTGATCCCGATATTGCTGGTGTTGCTTTTACGGGGTCATCCGATGTGGCGCGGCTGATTGCCCGTTCTCTTGCTGCCCGCGGTGTTGGTCCGGTGCCCTTGATTGCGGAAACGGGTGGCATGAATGCCATGATCGTGGATAGTTCGGCCCTGCCGGAACAGGTTGTTCGTGACGTCCTGCTCTCTGCGTTTGGGTCGGCTGGCCAGAGGTGCTCTGCCTTGCGGGTTCTGTATATTCAGGATGATATCGCCGATACGGTTCTCGCCATGTTGCGTGGTGCCATGAGTGCTGTCCGGGTTGGTCATCCGGGGCGGATCGATACCGATGTTGGTCCTGTTATTGACGAGGAGGCCCGCTCTGTTCTTGAACAGCATGCGTGCGCGCTTGAAGCGGCAGGGCGCACAGCCACTCTTTGTCCGCTGGCTGCCGGTACAGATCGTGGTGTGTTCTTTGCGCTACGGCTGTTCGAGATTGAGAGTATACGTGAACTGTCGCGGGAAGTTTTTGGCCCGATCCTCCATGTGATTCGTTACAAGGCTGCGGATCTGGATCGCGTTCTTGCCGATATCCGTGATACCGGGTACGGGCTGACCATGGGTGTGCATACCCGTATTGAGTCCAGGGCACAGCACGTATTCCGGAATTCAAGGGTCGGGAATCTGTATGTCAACCGCTCCATGACCGGAGCTGTCGTCGGTGTCCAGCCTTTTGGCGGAGAGGGCTTGTCAGGCACCGGTCCCAAGGCGGGTGGCCCATATTATCTGCAGCGCTTTGCCCGATCGTATCCGTTTCCGGCTTCAGCTCTGACAGCCGATGGCCCTGCAACGGTCTCTCCAGGTGGGGTCTCGGCTTCCTTGCCGGCACCGATGTCGGAAGTCCAGGCGCCGGCATCAGCACTTGTGCGTGCCATGGCTGTGGCCATGCGGGAAGGATCCGCCTCCAGGCCGGACTTCACGTCCCTCGACAAGCGCGTGGCTGTTCTGGAAGGAATGGTTTCCACGCTTCAGCATCAGGGTGCGCAGCTTCTTGCTTTGCTGGAGCGTGATGGTGGGGCCGACCGTGTTTCGACCCCATCGGGAGCATTATCGGCTTATGCTGAGATTGTGCACCGGGTTGCCCTGCAGGTGCGTGCCCTTCTGTCGGGACCGGTTCGCATGCCTGGTCCAACCGGGGAGACCAATGACCTGCATCTGGCCGGTCGTGGCCCTGTCGTTCTTTTCATGGATCAGGATGCATCCCTGGAGCAGGGGCTTGCCAAGGTTGCGGCAGCGTATGGTGCCGGAAATCCTGTTGTCATGGTTGTCCATCCTTCACTGGCTGGGGCTGTACGGTGCATTATGCCGCAAGCGTTCGGGCTGGAGCTTGTGGTTGCAGCGCCTTCGGACTCGCTTGCTGCCTTGGCCGATCTGCATGATGTGGGGGCTGTTGGTGTCTCGGGGGGCAGAGGTCTTCTGGATCAGGTTGCCCGTGCTGTGGCAGCCCGTGATGGAGCCGTTGTCCCCGTTGTTGATGAAGATGCCGGGCCGGGGCTTGTCCTGCGGTTCTGTTGTGAGCGAACCCTGACCGTGGATATTACATCAGCAGGGGGTAACACCCTGCTGATGATGCTTGGTGATGCCGCATCCTGAGCCTGAAGAACAAGAAAAGGTCGGGATTCCACGCGATTCCCGGCCTTTTTTTTGCAGATGGCAGAACGGAACATGTGCGGACACGATCCTACTATGCTTCAGGCATAGTGATCGGGGGTTATGGTGCTTGTCACTGCACTCGTTCGTAATGTGTGCTATTGTTTGCCTTCACAGGCACGATACTGCATGGCCTTGCAGAAACCTTGTTGTCAACGCGTTCTGTAAGATCCGTGGCTATGCCGGGCAGGAGATGAGGAGGAGGTTTTGTGTCCGAGGTTATCAACCTCAGAAAAGCCCGCAAGCAGAAGCAGAGGGCTGACAAAGATAAAGAATCCAAAGCCAACCGTGCCTTGCACGGACAGGCCAAGGCAGTGCGCGATTCCGTGCGGGCAGCGACGGAACGCTATAACCGGTATCTGGACGGTCACCTGAGGGAAAACCCGCCGTCCGGAGATTTTGTGAAGGAAACGCAAGACAAGGAATAGGGCTGTACGTTCACCCTCCCTTTACCCTTGTATGCTAGGCTGACACAATGCGCTTTGTAAAAGCCCGAGTTTGCAGGGGGGTTCCTGTGACCGGGTCTCCGCCTGCAGGGGGGCGTGCCCGTGGAACGGTTTTTGGCATTACGTGTACCCGCTCTTGTTATGCTGCTTGCCCTGCAATTGGCGGGGTGTGGCCCGTTTCTTGACGGCCCGGACGGCGTAAACCGGTTTCTGGCCCCTGGTGCCAAATCTCAGGTTAATGCGGCACTGGCGGCCATGGCCCGTGGTGATTATGGTGAGGCGGAATGGGCTATCCGTGCCGCGTTGTCTGCCGACAAGACCACAATGGCCGGGGTGGAGCGGGATCCGCTCTTGCTTCTTGCTGCGGCAACCCTGTACCAGACAACCAACAGGCCCCAGCAAGCGATAACCTATTACCGCGAGCTTCTACAGCGTAATCCCAGGGGATATGTAGCCGGGTCCTTGTGGGGATCCTTGCAGCCACGTCCCATCGTCGAGGTTGCCCGTGAAAACTTGCGCCTCCTGGAAAGTGGCGGGATAGGTCGTCCGTCGGCCCCTCCCCCTGACAGCAAAGCCCAAGCCCAGCCATCCAAGCAATCTGCGCCTTCACCTCCGTTGGCAGGAGAAACAGGGGCAGAGCTGGAAGCTATTGCACAGAGATTTGCGTTGATGACACGTCTTCTTGAGCTTGGATTGGTGACTGAAACGGAGTGGGGTGCCCGCCGTAACGCCAACATTGGTTTGTTGACCCCGTTGACCGCGCCGCGTCCCCCTGCCGTTGGCTTGGAAAAGCCCCCGCCAGATGAAGCGCAGGTTACCAGTCGGCTTCGTGCGTTGCGTGACGCAGTCGAGGGGCGGGGTATGACTGTCGGTCAGCATGAAATCGAACGAAAAGCCATTCTGGATGGCATCATGCCTTCCGATCCACGGGTAAGGCGTGATTCGCCCCGGTGGCCCTCAAACGCGGAAGAGGTTACGTCGGCTCTCGCTCGTCTGGATGGCTGGAAGAAGGGGGCCTTAATCAACGAAGAAGAATATATGCTGGAAAAACAGGCCATAGAACGGTCTGGCCAGAGCGGCGGAAAACCAACGCCACCCCCTGTCGAGCCTGCACCAGATACAACGAGCAAACCAAATGAGCCTCCGCCATTCCCTACAGCTTCTGTCGCAAATCCGGCAGCAACCCTGCAAAGCGGGCGGGGGCCACTTCAAGTTGTTCCAAGCCCATCTGATCCACAACAGCCTGATGCGTCAGCCAGCAATGCTGCGGGGTCCGGGGGGGTGGTTGCGGTGCTTCTGTCTTCGTATGAGAGTGAAGCCCAAGCCCGCATGGGATGGGAGGAGATCAAGCGGAAACATCCTGATGTCTCAGCCCTTCAGCCCAAGGTTACCCGTATAACAACGCAGGATAACAAGGTTCTTTTTCGTTTGAATGCGGGTCCTCTCCCTGATCGTCAGAAGGCCGAGGAACTTTGTTCGAAATTACAGGGCCAAAGCTGTGAACCCGTCTTTCTTGGGGGATGATGCATTTTTTTTGTTTTGTTTAAGGAATTGTGTTGACGATTTTTGCGTTGGGGCTTAGAAGGTGCGTCCCGACGCTGAGGGACTGGTTTTTCTGGTTTTGTTGGTGTCTGGTGCTGTTTTACAGAGTGAA